>JBATTI010000166.1:0-4116 GCA_049670445.1 Albidovulum sp.
AAGAAATACTTCAACCCCAGCCCCATGCCCTTGATGAAATCCATCATCAAGAAGTACTTCGCCGCGCGGGTGTAATCGGTTGTACGTGCCGGACCCATGATCAGCCCCCCATCGCCCAGCGCGCCCAAAAGCCGCCGAACACTTCGAATTTTGCCAAGAATGACACAATCAACACCCAAGCCAGCGACAAAGGCAAGAAGACCTTCCAGCCAATCCGCATCAACTGGTCATAGCGGTAACGTGGGACGATTGCCTTCACCATCGCGAAGAGGAAGAAGAAGAAGGCCATCTTGCCGACCATCCACAAAACCCCATCCGGCAGGCCCGGAATCGGTGACAGCCAGCCGCCGAAGAACAACAGCGTGATCAGCGCGCACATCAGGAAGATGGCGATATATTCGCCCGCCATGAACAACAAGAACGGGGTGGAGGAATATTCAACCTGATAGCCCGCAACCAGTTCGGATTCCGCCTCTGGCAGATCGAAGGGCGGGCGGTTGGTTTCGGCCAGAGCGCTGACGAAGAACAAAACCACCATCGGCAGATGCGGCAACCAATACCAGTTAAAGAGCCCGTAATCCCCCGACTGCGCGGCGACAATCGCGCTGAAATTCATGCTGCCGGTCGAAATGATCACCCCGATGATGATCAGCCCCAATGAAACCTCATAAGAAATCATCTGCGCGGCTGACCGCAACGATCCCAGGAAGGGATATTTCGAATTCGACGCCCAGCCGCCCATGATCACGCCGTAAACCTCAAGCGAGGAGACGGCAAAGACAAAGAGGATCGCGACGTTGATATCCGACAAGACCCAGCCTTCGTTGAACGGAATAACCGCCCAGGCAATCATCGCCAGCACGAAAGATGCCATGGGGGCCAGGAAAAACACGAACCGGTCGGCACCGGCAGGCACGACGATTTCCTTGAGCACATATTTCAGCGCATCCGCTACCGATTGCAAAAGACCAAAGGCGCCAACAACGTTTGGCCCCTTGCGCATCTGCACGGCAGCCCAGATCTTGCGGTCGCCGTAGACGAGGAACAACAAGCTGATCATCACAAATGCGATGATCCCCAGACATTGAACCGCGATCAGCAAGAAGGTGCCCAGCGGTGTTGCAAGAAACTCTGCCATTTGTCGTTTTGTCCCTTAACTCACTCAGCTCTTGGTATGCCTTGTTCGGCACAATCGGCCACCTTGGATTTCGCCTCGATGGTCCGCAATCCGTCGGGCAGTGCGGACGTGATGCTGTAAACAGCATCCGTGCGCCAAATGCCACCCTCTTTGTCATTCACGCTGCGCAGATGACGCAAGAAAGATGCACCCGTGTCGGCGGCAAAACCGGCCGCCACGCATAAGGCATATTCGCGCGACGCCTCCGCGCCCGGCGCGTCCTGCATCTCAACCTCTATCCGCACCAGATCACCGCCCAGTTCGGTGATGCTGGCACCCAGATACTGCGGCGCAGGCGCAGGCCTATGCGCCCCGACACCCATGCATCCTGCCAGATCAGTCAAACAGACCGGCAGCAAGACCCAGGCATATTTCCGGGGCTTGCGCATGATTATTCGGCGGCCATCGGTGCATCCGCCCGCGCCTTGGCCATCGCCGCCAAATCCGCCATCACCACCGAAGCCCGGGCAATTGGGTTCGACAGGTAGAAGTCCTTGATCGCACTGTGGAAATCCGCCTTTCCCATCGCCTGCACCAAAAGCGCCTTCCACTCGTTTTGGGGCACCGTATCAATCGCCCCAAGATGGGGATGGGCGGCGATCAGGGCACTGCGCAGCGCCGCCAGCGAATCCCACGGCTGGCGTGCTTCAAGCTCTGCCGACAAGGCCCGCAGGATCGCCCAGTTTTCCTTGGCCTCCCCCGGCGCAAAACCGGCGCGTATGGCCAGTTGCGGACGCCCTTCGGTATTGACGAAAAGCCCGTTTTCCTCGGTATAGGCCGCGGCGGGCAAAATGATATCGGCGCGGTGCGCGCCCCGGTCGCCATGGCTGCCCTGATAGATCACCGTGGCACCGGCCGCGATTTCTACCTCATCGGCGCCAAGATTATAGACCACCTCGGCCCCCTCAAGTGCGGCGCTTAGACCGCCCTTGGTGACCGCGCCCACATCCATCGCGCCCACGCGGGCTGCTGCGGTATGCAGCACCATGAACTTCGATTGCGTCATCTCGGCGAATTTCATCGCATGGGCAAGCACGGCTTCACCATCTGCCTCATTCAAGGCGCCCTGCCCGACGATCACCAGGGTTTCCTTGCCAAGGGCATCGTCATGCGGCTTCGATGTCATTTCGCCCAAGCCATCGCGGCCCGCGCCCAGATGGAAGTAGTCATAGGTCAGATCGACCTTGGGTCCGACCACGCCGATCTTGGCGCCATTGGTCCAGGCCTTGCGAATCCGGGCGTTCAGAACCGGGGCTTCCAGACGCGGGTTGGTGCCGATCAGCATGATCGCCTTGGCGCTGTCGATATCTTCGATCGACGCGGTGCCGACATAGGCCGCGCGGTTACCCTCGGGCAGTTTGGCGCCATCGGTGCGGCATTCGACCGAGCCACCCAGACCTTCGATCAACTGCTTAAGGCTGAAGGCCGCCTCAACCGGGGCCAGATCGCCCACCAGCCCCGCAACCTTGCGCCCCTTCATCGCCGCCGCCGCCGCTGCCAATGCCTCGGGCCAGGACGCTTTGCGCAATTTGCCGCCTTCGCGAATATAAGGCACATCAAGCCGCTGACGGCGCAGCCCGTCCCAGACAAACCGGGTCTTGTCGGAAATCCATTCCTCATTCACGCCGTCATGATTGCGCGGCAAGATGCGCATCACTTCGCGCCCCTTGGTATCGACACGGATGTTCGACCCCAAAGCATCCATCACATCGATGGTTTCGGTTTTCGACAATTCCCATGGACGTGCGGTAAAGGCATAGGGCTTGGACACCAGCGCCCCCACCGGGCACAGATCAATGATATTGCCTTGCAGATTGCTGTCGAGCGTCTGGTTCAGATAGCTGGTGATCTCGGCATCCTCACCCCGGCCGGTCTGGCCCATCTGATGAATGCCCGCCACTTCGGTGGTAAAACGCACACAGCGCGTGCAGGAAATGCAGCGCGTCATATGGGTTTCCACAAGTGGCCCCAGATCCAGATCCTCAGAGGCGCGCTTCGGCTCGCGGTAGCGCGAGAAATCGACGCCGTAAGCCATGGCCTGATCCTGCAGATCGCATTCCCCGCCCTGATCGCAGATCGGGCAATCCAGAGGGTGGTTGATCAGCAAGAACTCCATCACCCCTTCGCGGGCCTTCTTGACCATCGGGCTGTTGGTCTTGATCACGCTCGGCTCGCCATTCGGGCCGGGGCGCAGATCCTTGACCTGCATCGCGCAAGAGGCGGCGGGCTTGGGCGGCCCCCCCACCACTTCAACCAGACACATCCGGCAATTGCCCGCGATGCTAAGGCGTTCATGATAGCAAAAACGCGGCACCTCAACGCCCGCCAACTCACAGGCCTGAATAAGCGTCAGGTTGGGGTCAACCTCGACTTCCACAGTGTCGATGATGATCTTGCGAAGATCGGCCATGTTCTTGTCCTTCACGTCCCGCGCGGCCATGCCGCACCTGATTACTTCTTGTAGATGAGCGTGCCCGCAATGGACTTCGCTGCGATTTCCTTATGCCCCAGCGCGCAAAACCCCTCGACATTGCCGGGGGTGGCACCATGCTTGGCCAGATAGGCCTCGGCGCGGGCGTAAATCTTTTGCTTCTCGGCAGGGTCTTTCAAAAACGCCTTCACCTCGTCGCGCTTGTAGCCTTGTTCAAGCGTCCAGTTTTGCAAGGCCTGCGCCTCGCCCAAAGCGTAAAGCAGCCGCGCCCCGATGGTGGGGCAGCTTTTGCGGATCCGGTCGGCAACCCGCGCGGCCACCAGCCGGTCGGTCACATAGCTGTTCTTGCCAAGCGGGGTCTGGGCTGCGGCCTCTGCCATCCCGACGAAAAATGCCGCAAAGGCAAAGGCGGCCAGCGATAAAGCGATAGGTTTCATAGCCTGTCCTCCGGGGGCGGATTGCCCCGGAAGGTAGCGGGCAAACTTCGCGCGCTGATATGCAATAACTC
>JBATTI010000167.1:0-3673 GCA_049670445.1 Albidovulum sp.
GGTCTGATCGGCATTATCGCTGTCGGTCGTGTTCATCGCCGCGCCTGAGACCAGCGGGTATGTTTAGCGCGGCACATCAAGGATCAAGAAGCGGTCAGTATTGGCATCCTATTCGGCAAGGGCGGGCCAAGCATTGCCGCAATCCCTGGCTTTCTTGGCGAATGGGTTCCATCGGGTGAAATGTGATTGACGATTTCCTCAATCGCTGTGTTGACCAGTTCGTCCGCCAACACCAACAGCCTCAAGGTAAATTCGCACCGCCTCTTGCACATGGCGAAAGCGGTCGCCGCCAAGCTTCACCCCACCGTACCAGCGTGTCACGATAACGACATGATCGTGCAGGCCTTCGCGTTCCAGCATCCGCAAGATCACCGCACCGGCCCCCGCCTCGCCGTCATCGCCCTTTATCGGTATTGGTTGGCCGTCGTCGGTCAAGATCGCAGCCCAGGAACTATGCGTCGCGCGCGCGAATTTCTTTTGCCGTTTCAGATCGCGCAACAAAGCTTGAATATCCGCGCGGCCCGTCACCGCCCCGCCCGAGACGGCATATTTTGAACCGTGATCATTAATGCCTGTATCAATGCTGCGCATGTGCCCTCCGGCCGTCTTGATAGGCCGGATCGGCAAGCATGTTAACCCTTTCACAAAAGACCGCGCAGCCCTTCAAGTATCGGGCCATTGGCGCACCACGCCGGGGCCTGATGGATCGCGTCATCGCACCCTGCTTCCGCCAAGTGATCATCGGGGCCACCCGGACAATCACGGCAGGCTCGCAACATCACGCTAAGGTCGCCTCGATCCAGCAAACCTTGATGCAGCGCTTGTGCAAGATCGACCCCGTGGCGGTACGCCATAGCGCTGGTCAGATGAATGTAGGCATCAAGTTTCGTTTGAATACGGCGCGCAGGTATTCTTGCAGCCATCGCATTGACCCTCCTTTAGACGTACCGATAGCGGCACTGTTCCAAGTTGAGCCTGTCAGTTCCTGATTGACTTTGATCTAGCTCAATCGCCAGGAAGAGATCACCTTTTACAAGACGACTGCGCCCCGATCTTGCTGCAAAAATCTAGCGCAGCTGCGCAAGCGTCTGGCGCACAATGGCGATGCGTTGCGCATTGGGCGGATGGGTGCCCAAGAAACGATCGCCGGGATCAGGAATGCGGGCAAAGAACGCAGCGCCCCTTTCGGGATCATATCCGGCGCGGAAGGCCAGCACGGTGCCCAGCTCGTCTGCCTCAAGCTCAAAATCCTTGGAATAGGTCCGCGCCCCGACCGTGCCCCCGATATTCTGTGCTTTTTCAATCGTGCTTTGATCGGCTCCCAAAACCGCCGCCGCTACACCAGAAAGCAGCGCGCCCGTCAAAGCTGTTTGCTGCTGCCGCGGAATATGGCTGAGAATGTGATGCGCGGCTTCATGCCCCATAACGAATGCCAATTCATCCACGTTGCGCGCATCAGAGATCAAGGCGCTGGTAAAGGCGATGATCGGACGGCCCGCTTTGTCGCGGGTCTGGTAGGCGTTGGAAGGTGCCCCGGCGGTCGTATCAATAACAATCTGAAAATCGCAGTTTTGATCTCGCAGGCGGGCGCGGCATTCAGCCTCGGCCAGAGGTTCCATTCGCGCAACAACGATAGAGAAATTCCGGGCGGCCGTTGCCGCATCAAGCGCCGGCCCGGCATCAGCAACGGGTGTAACCGCCACGGTCGGGTCAGGCGCGCTTGTCACTGGGCCAAGTTCAACGCAGGCGGCCAAGGTCAGGACGCCAAGAATTGCGACGCGCTTCATTGTGGAGATCTCCTGCTGCTCGGCAACCAGAATAGCCGCTTCGGCTGGAAGAAAAAAGGGCCACAATTCGCAAGCATGCCAATTCGAATTGGCGGCACAATATTCATACAAAGCCCGCAATGCAGGAGTGGCAGAACACCGCGCAAAGCTGTAGAATAAGCGCATGTTTAGTATTGAGCATGAATTTGACGCCACGGTCATCACACTGGTCGATGAAGGGACCAGTCATCTTGAAGAAGATGTCACCATTCAAGGTTTTGAAGAATGCGTGACCATCGAACAGTTCGACCCGCGCCGCAATGACGTGGTCAAGATTGTCTTGTCGATGGCGCAGGTGCGCGAACTGGCAGCAGCCCTGAACCTGCCCGAAGGGGTCTATCGGCTGAAACCCAAAGCCTGATCCGCAAGATCAATGTGGCCTGAACAGAGGGTTCCGCCTTTAGGGCCAGCCCAGATCGTCACGCCTGCCCGTCGGTGACGATCTTGATCACCTCGCCGCAATGTTTGCAGCAAATCGCATCGGCATCATGCAAAACCAGCCCACAACTCTTACAGGTCTGACGTACCTTATTGGGCCGGAACATCACTTGGGCCATGCGAAAGAACAGGGTCACCCCAAAAATCATAACCAGAACCGAAAGCATCCGCCCTGTGGTGCCGATAAGGGTAACATCTCCAAATCCGGTGGTGGTGAGCGTGGTGACAGTGAAATAGAGTGCATCGGCAAAATTGTTGATACCGGGGTTGATGCGGTGCTGGCTGGCATAGACCAGCCCGGTCATCACCATGATGAAGACCAAAAGATTGATGGCCGCGATAAACGCATCTTCGTTGCGCCGGAAAAAACGAAAATCAGCGCGCAAGCGGACCAGAAGTTGATAGGTGTGCAATAGCCTGAGCGTGCGAATAATGCGCAAGAAGCCCAACCCTTCGTCGGCCAGAGGCGCCAGGAAAGAGATGCTCGCGATAATATCAGCCCATGCAACCGGGTTTGCAAAAAATCGCACCCTGTCCTTGGCAATAGCGACCCGCGCACTGAATTCCGCCAGAATCAGCAAACCAAGAAACGCATCGATGACATTGATGATCGGGACATGTTCCATAAAGGAGGTCACGATCACGAATAAGATCGTCGCGATATCAAATGCCAACAATTGATAGCGAAAGCGATGCGCCGCCGCACTTCTGCCTTCGTAAAGGTTTCGAAGTTTCTTTAGCCGGTCGTCTGCCACTGGCGCCTCACGCTGCCCGATTGATCTCATCAACCCTGGTTTCATCAAATAGGCTAAGGTTTTGCGGGTTTGGGGCGCAGTTGCCAAGAGGAAATTCCATGTTTGGCAGACCTGCCCTTGCCTTGGCGTCAAAAACCGCGGGATCTGATGCAAAACTGACCGAATAGGCCACAGTTTTTGATCACAGCATCACGACAAATGCGCCAAGAACCTCTGTCGCCAACAGATCGCAGTCGACCCAATCCGATTGAGCGTGCGTCCCGCACGCAAGTCCATGCGCACTTCGTGCAGTTTTGCTGTGCTCAAATCACGGCCGAACGCACCACCGGTTCCCCGTAAGCTCTTCGCTCGTCCAAGACGGCTTACCCGGAGGGCGCTTCGCTCTTGCGAAGCGGCCGAGAGAATGGCTTGCGCCGCAGGCGCTCTATTGGATCACATAGCCTCCATTCGTATCGGCCGGGATATGTGCCAATTCCACAAAAGCCTTTCCCTCACCCTTGCCCATTGATTTTCATGCGCCTAGCCCCGATATCTCGCGCCACAAGCAATGGAGAAACTGATGCCTCAACCCGACCCGGCCGTGATGGATTTCTTGCTTACGCGCCGCTCGCGGTCAGCCCGTACCCTTGGCCTGCCGGTCCCGGACCGTGAAGA
>JBATTI010000168.1:0-9701 GCA_049670445.1 Albidovulum sp.
CTCGGGCAATATCACCACAGCCTTCATTGATGAGGAATACCCCGACGGTTTCGCCGGTGCGGTTCTGGATGATGCGGTTCTGCGGCGTATTGCAGCGGCGACGGCCGCGATGAACCGGGTGGCCGAAATTCGCCGCACGCGGATCACCGGCACCTTGGGCAATCATGAACGCCAGGTCGGGGATGATTGGGTCGTCAGCCTGCAAGGGTCTGATTACCATGTAAAAATCCTGGCCGACCGCGATGGCTCGACGGTGTCTTTTGACGATGGCAGCAGCCAGCGGGTGACCTCTGACTGGTTGCCGGGGCAGCCGTTGGCGCGCCTTGAGGTGGACGGCGCGGCGGTCGTGCTGAAGACCGCGAAGATCCCCGGCGGGTTTCGTATCCGCACGCGCGGCGCTGATCTGAAGGTGCATGTGCGCACCCCGCGTCAGGCTGAACTGGCGCGATTGATGCCCGAAAAACTGCCGCCAGATACGTCGAAGTACCTGCTGTGCCCGATGCCCGGCCTGATCGTGAAGATCAATGTCGAGGAGGGGCAGGAGGTGCACGAAGGTCAGGCGCTGGCCACGGTCGAGGCGATGAAGATGGAAAACATCCTCAAGGCCGAGAAGAAGGGCGTGGTGAAAAAGATCAACGCGGCGGCTGGTGCAAGCTTGCGGGTTGATGATGTGATTATGGAATTCGAATAGGCGCGGGGCAAGATCATGACGGATAAGATGGACGATTGGCGCGCGCTGATTACCAAGGAAACCAAGGGCAAAGCGCCCGAGGATATGGTCTGGAACACGCTGGAAGGCATTCCGGTCAAGCCGCTTTACACAAGTGACGACACTGACGGGCTTGACCATATGGGCAGCTTGCCGGGGCTGGCACCCTTCACGCGCGGGGTGCGGGCCAGCATGTATACGGGGCGCCCCTGGACGATCCGCCAATATGCGGGCTTTTCGACCGCCGAGGAATCCAACGCCTTTTACCGCAAGAACCTTGCCGCCGGCCAGCAAGGCGTATCGGTCGCCTTCGATCTGGCCACCCACCGCGGCTATGACAGCGATCATCCGCGCGTGGTGGGCGATGTCGGCAAGGCCGGTGTGGCGATTGATAGCGTCGAGGATATGAAGATCCTGTTCGATGGCATCCCGCTGGAGAAGGTGTCCGTCTCAATGACGATGAACGGCGCGGTGATACCGGTGCTGGCCTGTTTCATCGTGGCGGGCGAAGAACAAGGTGTGGACCGCAGCCTTTTGTCGGGCACCATTCAAAATGATATTCTGAAAGAATTCATGGTGCGCAACACCTATGTCTATCCGCCTGAACCCAGCATGAGGATCGTGGCCGATATCATTGAATATACGGCAAAAGAGATGCCGAAGTTCAATTCGATCAGCATCTCTGGCTATCATATGCAAGAGGCGGGTGCGAACCTTGTCCAAGAGCTGGGCTTTACCATTGCGGATGGCCGTGAATACGTCAAAACCGCGATTGCGCGCGGTATGGATGTTGACGAATTTGCCGGGCGTCTAAGCTTTTTCTTTGCGATCGGCATGAATTTCTTCATGGAAGCGGCCAAGCTGCGCGCCGCGCGGATGCTTTGGCACAAGATCATGACCGAGTTCGGCGCCAAGAAACCCTCAAGCCTGATGCTGCGCACCCATTGCCAGACCTCGGGCGTCAGTTTGCAAGAGCAAGACCCCGATAACCACGTGATCCGCACCGCCTATGAGGCGATGTCGGCGGTTCTGGGCGGCACCCAGTCTTTGCATACCAATGCTCTGGATGAGGCGATGGCGCTGCCCACCGAATTCTCGGCGCGCATTGCCCGCAACACCCAGCTGATCTTGCAGGAAGAAACCGGGATTACCAATGTCGTCGATCCGCTGGCGGGGTCCTATTACGTTGAAAGCCTGACCGCAGATCTGGCCGAAAAGGCCTGGGCCTTGATCGAAGAGGTTGAGGCGATGGGCGGGATGACCAAGGCGGTGGCCTCTGGCATGCCCAAGCTGCGCATAGAGGAATCAGCGGCGCGGCGGCAAGCGATGATCGACCGGGGGCAAGAGGTCGTGGTGGGGGTGAACAAATACAAACCCACCCGTTCGGACCCGGTTGAAATCCTTGATGTCGATAATGTCGCGGTGCGCGAGGCGCAGGTGGCGCGGCTTGACCGTATCCGCGCCAGCCGCGATCAGGCGGCCTGCGATGCGGCTTTGGCGGATCTGGAATTTCGCGCGGGCCACGGCGGTAATCTGTTGGAAGCGGCGGTCACGGCCGCGCGTGCGCGCGCATCGGTAGGAGAGATCAGCATGGCGATGGAAAAAGCGTTTGGGCGTCACCGCGCCGAGGTCAAGATGCTCGCCGGGGTCTATGGCAGCGCTTATGAGGGCGATGAGGGTTTTGCCGCGATCCAGAAGGATGTGGAGGTCTTTGTCGAGGAAGAGGGCCGCCGCCCGCGTATGCTGGTGGTCAAGATGGGGCAAGACGGCCATGACCGGGGCGCCAAGGTGATTGCAACGGCCTTTGCCGATATCGGCTTTGACGTTGATGTGGGCCCGTTGTTCCAGACGCCCGAGGAGGCCGCGCAAGATGCCATCGATAATGATGTGCATGTTGTGGGGATCTCAAGCCAGGCGGCGGGGCACAAGACCCTGGCGCCGAAACTGGTTGAGGCGCTGAATGCGGCTGGGGCAGGAGAGATTCTTGTGATCTGCGGCGGGGTCATTCCGCAGCAGGACTATGATTTCCTGAAGAAAGCCGGGGTGAAGGCGATCTTTGGGCCGGGCACCAATATTCCTGCGGCGGCCAAGGACATTTTGGAATTGATCCGCGCAGCACGCGCCGTCTGAACTGCCTGAGGGGCGGTAATCCAATTGAAAACGCCCGGCGGTGCCGGGCGTTTGTTGCTTTTCTTATGCGGGTTCTTCGGCCAGCGCGTCGGCGCGTTCCTTTTGGACGGCCGCTTGGCGCAGCACCGTGTAGCCTATCACCGCTGAAACCACAGAGCCTGCGATAACGCCAAGGCGCACGCCGTTCATCAAGGCCTGATCGGTAAAGCTGAGCGAGCCGATAAAGAGCGACATGGTAAAGCCGATACCGGCAAGGCAGGACAGGCCGTAGACATGTTGCCATGTCACCTGATCGGGCAGCCGCGCCATGCCGGATTTGACCACAAGCCAGGTGGCGCCAAAGACCCCGACCTGTTTGCCGATGATCAGGCCTGCGGCAATGCCAAGCGGCAGCGGGGCCAGGAAATCATCCAGCGTCAGCCCGGCCAGTACCACGCCCGCATTGGCAAAGGCAAAGATCGGCAAGATCAGGAAATTCACATAAGGGGTCAGCGCATCTTCAAGCGCATGCAGGGGCGATTTGCCGAAGCGATCGACGAGTGGCACGAAAAACGCCGTCAATACGCCGGCAATGGTGGCATGGACCCCGGATTTCAGCACCAAAACCCAAAGCACCACGCCCAAAAGCACGATCGGGGCAATCCGGTGGGTGCCGCGCAGGTTCAGCGCGATCAGCCCTGCAATCGGCAAAAGCGCCAAGGCCAGATAGGTCAGATGCAGCTCGGCGGTGTAGAAAATCGCAATGATCAGGATGGCCCCCAGATCGTCAAGGATCGCCAGAGACAGCAAGAAGATCTTGAGCGCCACGGGCAGCCGCCGCCCCAGAAGGGCAAGCACACCGACAGCAAAGGCGATGTCGGTGGCCGCCGGTATCGCCCAGCCGCCGCGCGCCACCGGGTCGCTGTAGTTGAACACCAGATAGACCAGTGCCGGCAGCACCATGCCGCCAATTGCGGCCACACCGGGCAGCACCAGATCGGCAGGTTTCTTCAGCTTGCCTTCAAGCATCTCGCGCTTCAGCTCTAACCCCACAAGAAAGAAGAAAATCGCCATCAGCCCGTCGTTGATCCACAAAATCAACGGCTTGGACAGCCCTTCGCCATTCAAAAGAACCGAAAACTTCATCAGCAACACGTCGTGATAGGCGGTGCTGAGCGAGGAGTTGGCGATCACAAGGGCAAGTGCTGTGACCAGCATCAACAACACGCCCCCTGCTGCCTCATGGTGGAGCAATCGGGCGGCGGTCTTGATGATGGTCATTTCGGTCTATCCCCTGTTGGCGCGGTTTGGTTACAATTGGGCAGCATTGACGCGGGTTTCAAGGCGTTTTGGCCAAGAAGTCTGCGTATATGGGTATTGATTGGCCGTAGGGTGCAGATGTGCCACGCAAGGAGGGGGTGGATGTTGGCGGATGAACATTTGGGTGGTTGGCGGTTTCATGCACCGCGCTGCGCCGGGCAAATCCATGGGTCCTGCCGATGACCGGGGATGAGTTTAACCGCTTTTGCGCAGCGCTTCCCCATACGACGCATGTGGTGCAGTGGGGCGGTGCCGATGTGTGGAAGATTGGGGGGAAGGTCTTTGCGATTGGTGGCTGGAATGCCGGGGAAACCTATGCCGTGACCTTCAAGGTCAGTGAATTGATGTATGAGGTTTTGCGCGATCAGCCGGGGTGCCGCCCGGCCCCTTATCTTGCCTCGCGCGGGATGAAGTGGATCCAGCGCTGGGGGCCAGAAGGGCCAAAGGATGCGGAACTGACGGATCTGATCGAACGCTCTTACGCGATGATCCGCGCCAAGCTGCCCAAACGCCTGCGCACCACCTGGGAAGAGGGTGAGGGGTAGGGATGGCATTCGCGCTTGATCATCTGGCGGTTGCGGCGGCAAGCCTTGCCGAAGGTACGGAGCATATCGAGGCGGCGCTTGGGGTCCGGCTGGGGCCGGTGGGGCAGCATGTGCATATGGCCACCCACAACCGGCTGCTGGGGCTTGGGCCGCAGGATTACCTTGAGGTGATCGCCATTGATCCCGGCGCGCCGCGGCCGCCCTATCCGCGTTGGTTTGGACTTGATCATTTTGAAGGCCAGCCAAGGTTGAGCAACTGGATTGTCAGGGTCGAGGAACTGGATCAGGCGATTGCGATGGCCCCGGATGGGGTTGGTCAGGCGGTTGACCTTGCCCGCGGTGATTTTCGCTGGCGGATGAGCGTGCCCGGGGACGGGCGCTTGCCGTTTGATGATTGCTACCCTGCCTTGATCCAGTGGCAGGGCGGATTGAAGCCGCAAGACCGGCTTGCCGATGCGGGGTGCCGCTTGACGCGGCTTGAGGTGGCGCATCCCGAGGCCGAAGCTCTGGAGGGCCTTTTGCCACTCCGCGATCGGCGGGTGGTTTTCGTGCCCGGCAAGCGCGCACTTCTGGCCACAATCGCCACACCGCATGGAACCAGAGAGTTGGGCTGAAGCGGCTGTGATGATGAAATTTTCGTGACGGGCTGGCAATTTGCTGCGCTGCGGCTAAACTGCCGGCATGTCGATCTGGTTGCGCATATCCGAGGCGGTTGCAGCCCTTGCCAAAGGCGAGGGGCTGGCGGCGGTATTTGACCGCTTGCGCAGCGCGCCGGAACGGTCGGTGGCCTTTACCATTGCCGTCATTGCCCTTGGTGCCAAGATGGCCAAGGCCGATGGCCGGGTGACGCGTGACGAGGTATCGGCCTTTCGCGCGGTGTTCACCATACCGCCCGAGGAAGAGGCGAACGCGGCGCGGGTCTTTGACCTTGCGCGTCAGGATGTGGCGGGCTTTGACGCCTATGCCCGCAAGATTGTGGCGATGTTCGGCCCCGGAAACCGGGTGCTGATCGATCTGACCGAGGGGCTGTTTTACATCGCTTTGGCGGATGGGGAATATCACCCCCACGAAGATGCGTTCTTGCGCGAAGTGGCCAGAATATTTGGGCTTGGCGATCGGTGTTTTCGCGCCCTTCAGGGGCGTTTTGTGCCCGACATGCCGCGTGATCCCTATGATGTGCTGGGTGTGGAGCCGGACGCGCCCTTGCGCGACATTCGTGCAGCCTGGCGTCAGGCGGTGCGCGAAAGCCACCCCGACGGGATGGCCGCGCGCGGCGTGCCGCCCGAAGCTGTTCGTCTGGCCCAGGACCGGCTTTTGGCGGTGAACCGTGCTTGGGAAGAGATCAACGAAAAACAGGCGGCTTGACGGGTGATGCGCATCGCCACTTACAATGTCGAGTGGTTTTCCAGCCTTTTTGACGGGCGCGGTAAGATGCTGGAGGATAACGGCCGTTCGGGGCGTTATGATGTGACGCGGGCCGATCAACTTGCGGCACTTGGCATTGTCTTTACCGCGGTCGATGCCGATGCCGTGATGATCATCGAAGCGCCCGACAGCAATCGCCGCCGCAAGACCGTCACATCGCTTGAAGCGTTTGCGCGGCGTTATGAATTGCGGTGCCGCAAGGCGCTGATCGGTTTTGCCAATGAAACCCAGCAAGAAATTGCCATGCTTTACGACCCCGATGCGCTGACATTGCGCCATGACCCGGCGGGCGGTCAAAACGGGGCTGCTCCGCGCTTTGACGAGCCGTTCTTGATAGATATCAACATAGATGCGGCGCCCGACAAGGTGCGTTTCAACAAACCACCTTTGGAGATTGCGGCGCAAAGCGCGTCGGGCACCAAGTTTCGCATGATCGGCGTTCACGCGAAATCGAAGGTTCCCCACGGGGCCTCCAACCCCGACGAGGCGCGCCGCATCGCCATTGAAAACCGCCGCAAGCAACTGGCGGAATGTATCTGGCTGCGCGCCCGGGTGCTTGAACATCTGGCGGCGGGCGACAGCCTTATGGTGATGGGCGATCTCAATGATGGCCCCGGGCTGGATGAATATGAAAAGCTTTTCGGCCGCTCTGGCGTGGAGATTGTTCTGGGCTGGGACGAGCCGCGAGAGGCAAGGTTGTATGACCCGCATGCGCGGATGATTCTGGGCAAGAAACTTTCGGCGGCACCGGCCACCGCGCGCTTTTATCTGGCCGATAAAAAACGCTATTTCTCGGCCTTGCTGGATTACATCATGGTCTCGCCCGATCTGCGCGCCAAGGATCCGAAATGGCGGATCTGGCATCCTTTTGACGATCCGGGATGCTACAAGGTTCCGGAGTTGCGCGAAGCGCTTTTGACCGCCTCCGATCATTTTCCGGTCAGCATTGACCTGCCGATCTAAGATCACCGGCTTACAATTTGGCGGCTGACAGGCTATATTGGGCAGATGAAAATACTTACCGCCATACCGCTGTGCCTAAGCCTTGCCGTGACGCCCGCGATCGGGCAAGAGGCCGATGCCTCGCCGGGCGCGGGCATGAACCTGATCGAGGAGGGGGCCAAGATCATCTTGCGCTCACTTCTTGAGGATGTCGAACCGGCGATGAAGGACTTCAAGGACGGCATGGGCGAGGCCATGTCGGAAATGGGCCCGGCGCTGACGGAGTTTTTCGCCAAGATCGACGATTTGCGCAATTACCATGCGCCCGAGATCCTGCCCAATGGCGATATCATCATGCGGCGCAAAACCCCGCTTGAACCGGGCCAGCCCGAACCACCTGTCGAAATCGAAATCTGAGCGCAGGCCTAACTTTCGGGTAGGATAACCTCTGGCTCGGCGCCAAGCGCGGTGGCCAGGGATTGGAACCGCGCCCTTGCCACTTCGCCGAAAAGCGGCTCGGACCCAAGTATCAGGGTCAGTTTGAGGGTTCCGGCGGTGGCATCATATTCCAAGGTTCCGGTTTTCTCCGGCGAACGGGCCGACAGCATGGCGCCAAAGCGCATGGCTTTTCCCAAAACCTCTGCCTCTTGAATCTCTTGCGGTGTCAGCAGGCTGAACAGGGGTTCAAGCCGTGATCCGGCGCGCGAATTCTTGTAGCGGTGCAATAGCGCAAGCCCCAGAAACACCCGTTCCTGATGCGACAGCCCGCCCAGATTTGCGCGGGTGGCATTGTCAAAACAGACCTCGGCCCGGTAGTCGGGATGGGCGCGCCATGTGGTGTCATGCAAAAGACAGGCGGCCTTGATCATCCGCATCCTGCCCGGTGGGGCATCGGCATAGATCGGCAACAGGAAGTTGAACAGCTTTTTGCCAAACCCCGGCATCCGCGCCATGGTTTGTTCTGCGTAGCGGCAAGCCTCGATCAAGGGGTCGCGGCGGCGCAAGCGGGTTGGCATCTGCTCATAAAGCATGCCTTCGCGTATCCCGTAGGATGAGACGTCTATTTCGTTCGGGCCAAAGGTCTGCACAAGCTGGCGCAACACCAGGCTTGCCAAGGGCACAAGCGCCATGCGGTCCGCAGAAGTGCCGGTTTTTTGGCGCAAGGCCCCCAGATCGGCCTTGCCGATCCATGCAATCGTTTCAAGCAGCGATGCAGGGTCCATGCGGTATTCGTGCAAGACCGTCATCGGATAGCCGCGCCGTTCCATATCCAGCCGGGCAATGGCGCGCCACGAGCCGCCAACCAGATAGATACGTTCGTGATGGGTGCCCATTTCAGCGGCCAGATCTTCGACAATCTTGCGGATGTGATCGGTCAGGCCGGACTTGCCAGCTGCAAGCTGTTGCAAACGAAACGGTCCAAGCGGGGAGGTGACGCGCTTGCCGACACTTGCATCCTTGATCTCGGCCAGTTCCATCGAATTGCCGCCGATGTCGCAAGCCATGCCTTGCGCCTCGGGCCAGCCCAAAAGCACACCCTGAGCCGAAAGGCGCGCCTCTTCCAGACCGTCTATGACCCATAGTTTAAGCCCGGTTTCGCGTTCGACCTGTTGGCGAAAATCGGCGCCATCCGCGGCCTCGCGCACGGCGGCGGTGGCCACACAGGTCAGCGGCGGCAGATCCATGCCCCGGGCAAGATGCGCAAAACGTTTGAGGGCCGCCAAAGCCCTTTCGCGGCCTTGCGGGTTCAGCGTGCCGGTTTCGGCAAGGCCCTGGCCAAGCCCGGCCATGATCTTTTCATTGTAAAAATACGCCGGGCTGCGGGCGGCGCCGTCGAAAACCACCAGACGGACAGAGTTTGAACCAACGTCAACCACGCCCACCCGTTCCAGCGCGCGCGCCGAAGGATCGTCAAAAAGCGGATGCCCGAAAGGTACACCATCCTCTGCCGGAAGTGTCGGCCTTTTGTTCACGTGGTGCCTCCGGTCAGGACGGTTAGAAAGAATCCTCTGGTCGATCTAACGCTCAATCACCCGAATGGGCAAGTCTGGGAACGTCCTTGGCCCCGGCTTTTCCCCGGCCCGAAAGCGACGGATTTTCCATGAAGAACCGATGACAGTTGAACAGATCATCGCGATTTTCGGGCAATTCGCGCAAATAGCGGCCATTGGGTTGCAAGACCCAGCTTTGCGCCTCATCCGCAAGGTTGGCGGCCATGATCTGGCTGACGATCTGTGCCTTGACGGTATCATTCATGATCTCGACCAGGGTCTCAACCCGCCGGGTCAGGTTGCGGCCCATCCAGTCGGCGGACGAGATGAAGACCCGGGCCTTCTTGGACGGCAGGCCCTGCCCATTGCCAAAACAGATGATGCGGCTGTGTTCCAGGAACCGCCCGACGATGGATTTGACCCGGATGTTTTCCGAAAGCCCCTTGATACCGGGGCGCAGCCCGCAGATGCCGCGCACCACCAGCTGAATTTTCACACCTGCCTGCGAGGCGGCATAAAGTGCGTCGATGATGTCAGGCTCGATCACCGAATTCATCTTGGCCCAGATCTCGGCCGGTTTTCCGGCGCGGGCATGCTCTGCCTCGGCGGCGATCAGATCCAGCAGGCGGGGTTTCAGCGAGATCGGCGAGATCGCGAGGT
>JBATTI010000169.1:0-3469 GCA_049670445.1 Albidovulum sp.
GCCAAACACGGCGTTTCTTGTTGATTCTGTGGCTGTAGCACACCACCGGAGGCGTATAGACGGGATGGTGGGGTGGATCAAGCCCCGCCACGCCCCTCAGCGCTGCTGCCCCGCCGGTTGCACAGGCACCCTCAATCCGCCCGGCAAGGCTGCCGCCATTGCCGCTTTGTTTCATTGAACGGGGTTGGCCTTTCCTGACAAAAAGGACGAAACCGCCCTTACGCCCCCTTCGGCCAGACGAAACTGGGTTGCAGCCCCTCATAGACCGGGCGGCCATCGCTGGGCTTGGCATAGCCTTTGGAGGCGTCCCAGAAGGCGTGATAGTCCGCCTTGGGGAATTTCGCGTCGTCATAGCCCATGACATTCGGCACGGCGACCCGGATGCGGCCCTGTTTATCGTCAAGCATCAGGACGGCATCGCATTTCTCGCAAAGGCAGATCTCCAAGGGGCCTTTCGGGTTGTCGGCATTGAAGGGCACGCGCTTCATCGCGGCTTCATTGTCGGTCTTGAGATCGCCGTGGTTGAAGAAGGCGACATGGGTGGTCTGCTGGCCGGTGACCTTCTTGCAGACATTGCAATGGCATTCGTGATTGTCGATCGGTTCGGCAGAGACGCGCACGGGATGATGCGCGCAGCCACCTGCATAATGCTGAGACATGGTTTCCCCCTTTGAAGATTACGTTGCAGAAACAAGCGATTCTTGACCAGAGTGGCCCAAGAATAGCACTGACCGGCCCGGCTTGGGGGGAAATCTTTCGCCATGGGCCCAACTGGCTTTGGCCCCTGCAACGCAAAACGCCCCGCTTCCGGCGGGGCGTTTCATTCGCTCTGAAGCTGGCTTCAGCCGCGCTCTTCGACGATCCGCACCATGTGCGAAACCGCGTTGACCATGCCGCGGACGGAAGGCGTGTCTTCCAACTCGCGGGTGCGGTTGATCTTGTTCAGCCCAAGGCCGATCAAGGTCCGGCGCTGAACGTCCGGGCGACGGGCGGCCGATGCGTATTGCTGAACGATGATGGTTTTCTTAGCCATTTTCGGTACTCCTTACGCTTCTGCCGCGTCAGCGGGGGCTTCGGTTGTTTCAGGCTTCTTCAGAATGTCAGCAACCTTCTTGCCACGACGCTGCGCGACCTGACGGGGGCTGGCTTCTTGCTTGAGGCCGTCCATCGTGGCGCGGATCATGTTATAGGGGTTGGCGCTGCCCATCGATTTGGCAACAACATCTGACACGCCCAACATTTCAAACACGGCGCGCATCGGACCACCTGCGATGATCCCTGTACCAGCCGGAGCAGTCCGCATGACCACTTTACCGGCGCCATGACGGCCCTCGATATCGTGATGCAGCGTGCGACCGTCACGCAGGGGCACGCGAACCAACGAACGCTTGGCCTGCTCGGTTGCCTTGCGGATCGCCTCGGGCACTTCTTTCGCCTTGCCCTTGCCGAAACCAACACGACCGCGCTGATCGCCAACAACCACAAGGGCCGCAAAGCCAAAACGCTTACCACCTTTGACGGTTTTCGACACACGGTTGATCGCCACAAGACGATCAGCGAATTCCGGATTTTCTTCGCGGGCGTCGCGACGACCCCCACGGTTCTCTCTCTCAGCCATTGGCCATTCCTTATTCAGTGGCGCGGCCCCGCGCCTTTAACACCGATCCCGGTGTCCCGGATCATTTCCGGGGCCCGGATCATCGGGGCGGCGCGAACGCCACCCACAAATATCAGAACTTCAGACCACCTTCACGCGCAGCATCGGCCAAAGCCTTGATCTTGCCGTGGAAAAGGAAGCCGCCACGATCGAAATAGCATTCTTCGACCCCGGCTTTCTTGGCGCGCTCGGCAATAGCCTTGCCGATCGTGATCGCCGCATCGACGTTGTTCTTGCCCAAAACGCCCAGACCCTTTTCCAAGGAAGACGCCGAAGCCAATGTCACACCATTGATATCGTCGATCAGCTGCACGCTGATGTTCTTGTTCGAGCGGTGAACAGAGAGGCGCGCGCGCCCATCTGCCATTTTCCGCAGTTTGTTCCGGACGCGCAGGCGGCGCTTGAGGAACAGATCCCGTTTGCTGTTTGCCATGATATGCGTCCTTACTTCTTCTTGCCTTCCTTACGGAAGATGAATTCGCCTTTGTAACGGATGCCCTTGCCCTTATAGGGCTCCGGGGCACGCCATTCGCGGATATTGGCCGCAACCTGGCCGACGAGCTGTGCGTTGATACCTTCGATGACAATCTCGGTCTGCTTCGGGGTGGTCACTGTAACCCCCTCTGGCACATCGAAATTGACCTCGTGGCTATAGCCAAGCGACAGTTTCAAGACATTGCCCTGAATCGCGGCGCGGTAACCGACGCCCTGAATCTCAAGCTCTTTCTTGAAGCCGGTGCTGACGCCCTGAACCAGATTTGCCACCATAGACCGTGACAAACCCCATTGCTGGCGTGCGCGCTTTGACGTGCCGCGCGGCATAACCGATACGGTGGAACCTTCGATCGTGATCGTCACGTCGTCGGTGGCTTTGAAGTTCAAAGTGCCTTTCGGCCCTTTGACTTCGACGGTCTGACCCGAGACGGAGGCAGAAACCCCCGAAGGCAGCTCGACCGGTTTTTTCCCAATACGAGACATCAGCCCCTCCTCAGAATACGGTGCAGAGCACTTCGCCACCAACATTGGCGGTTCGTGCGGCTGCATCCGACATGACACCTTGCGGTGTGGAGACGATTGACACGCCAAGCCCGTTGCGAACATTCGGAATGTCCTTAACGGAAGAATAGACGCGACGCCCAGGCTTCGAGACGCGCTTGATCTCACGGATCACCGGCGTGCCTTCGAAGTATTTCAGGCTGATTTCCAGCTCCGGCATACCATTTTCTGCCGTCACCTTTTCATATCCGCGGATATAGCCCTCGTCCTTCAGCACATCCAGAACCCAAGCACGAAGCTTGGAGGCCGGGCTGCGAACGGTGGATTTGCCGCGCAATTGCGAGTTGCGGATACGCGTCAGCATATCGCCGAGAGGATCGTTCATCATCATGATCTGCCTCCCTTACCAGCTGGACTTGACCATGCCCGGGATCTGGCCCATCGAGGCCAGGTCACGCAGCATGATGCGGCTGAGTTTGAGCTTACGATAGTAAGCATGCGGACGACCGGTCATCTGGCAGCGGTTGTGCAACCGCGTGGCAGATGAATTGCGCGGCATCTGGGCGAGCTTCAGCGTGGCGCTGAAACGCTCTTCCATCGGCAACGACTGGTCTGCGATAATCGCCTTGAAGGCTGCGCGCTTGGCAGCATGCTGCTTAACAAGCTTGGCGCGCTTCACTTCGCGGTTCACCATGGATTTCTTGGCCATTTTTCCTCGTTCCTCCGCGATCAGCTGGTGAAGGGCATGTTGAATTGCTTCAACAGCGCCTTCGCTTCCGCGTCAGTTTTCGCGGTGGTGCAGATGATGATGTCCAT
>JBATTI010000170.1:0-3635 GCA_049670445.1 Albidovulum sp.
TCCCAAACGTCTGCCCTTGCCCATGTGACGGCGAACCATTTCAGCGTCAGACCGGGGGGCGGCCATTGGTAGGATTTGTCTTCGGTGGTGAAGGCATAGACGAAGATCAGCAAAAGCGGCAGGTGCATGAACGCCAGCCCCAAGATCGCCGCTATTTTCAGCCCCAAAGGCGCACGGTCAGAGTGCATCGAACGCCCCTTTTCGTTTGGCCCACCACAGATAAAGCCCCATGATCAGGATCGGTACGACCGCAAAGGCGGCGGCCAGCGGGATGTTTCCGGCGGTGCCTTGGTATTGGTAGACGGCTTGCCCGATGAAGCGCCGCGAGGAGCCGACGATTTGCGGGATGATGTAGTCGCCCAAGGTCAGCGAAAAAGTAAAGATAGACCCGGCAATGACGCCGGGAAATGCAAGGGGCAGCAGCACGGTACGAAACGCCTGTGCAGGGGTCGCCCCCAGATCGCCCGAGGCTTCCAACATCGAATGCGGCACGCGTTCAAGTGAGGCCTGAATAGGCAAGATCATGAACGGCAGCCAGACATAGAGAAACACCAAAAAAGTACCCGTGGTGCTGACCGACATGGAATTTCCCCCAACGACGGGCAGCGACAGATAGGCGTTCAACAACCAGCCGAGATGCAGGGTTTCAAACAGCCAGTTCAGGATGCCTTCCTTGGCAAGGATCAGTTTCCACGAATAGACCTTCACCAGATAGCTGGACCAAAGGGGCAGCATCACGCCCAGATAAAACAGCGCCTTCCACGGGCCGCGCGCGTACCTGGCGGCGAAATAGGCAACCGGAAAGCCGATAATGGCAGCACCGACTGTCACCGCGAATGCCATGGTGACGGTGCGCAAGATGATGTCGAGGTTATAGGCCTTGAACAACTCGCCATAGGTTTTGAGCGTGAATTCGTAATTGATCTGGCCGGAAAATTCATCAATCGAGAAAAAGCTTTGTGCCAGCAGCGCGAACAGCGACCCAAGGTAGATGATGCCCAGCCACGCCACGGGCGGGGCCAGAAGTGCGGTAATCAACAGGCGCGGGTGGCGCCAAAGCATGTCTGATGCGCGGCAAAGCAGTGTCTCAGCCATCTGCGGGTTCCATCACATGCATGTCAGTGTCGCTCCATGCCAAATGGACGCGATCCCCGACATTGGGGGGCGCCTCTGACAGGGGGCACAAGACGGTGACGATGGCCGCCTCCAGCTGAACCGACAGGCGTGTCGCACTGCCAAGGAAATTCACACTGCGCACAACGCCCGCATGGCCTTGGGGGGCAAGTCGGATCGCTTCGGGGCGCAGGCTTGCCGGGTGCGCCCTCCCCACGAGGGATTGCACAAACGCCGCAGGCAGCACGTTGGAGGAGCCGACAAAATCGGCAACAAACGGCGTCTGCGGGCGCAAATACAATTCCCGCGGTGTGGCGATTTGCGCGATGCCACCATCGTTGAACACGGCCACGTGGTCGGCCATCGAGAGGGCCTCGCCTTGATCATGGGTCACAAAGACAAAGGTAATGCCAAGCTGCCTTTGCAGGGCCTTGAGTTCTTCTTGCATCTGCTCGCGCAGCTTCAGATCCAGCGCGCCCAGAGGTTCGTCCAGCAACAGGACTTTGGGCTTATTGATGATTGCGCGGGCAAGGGCGACGCGCTGGCGCTGGCCACCG
The DNA here is from genome assembly GCA_049670445.1 of Albidovulum sp. Taxonomy (GTDB): domain Bacteria; phylum Pseudomonadota; class Alphaproteobacteria; order Rhodobacterales; family Rhodobacteraceae; genus TMP-24. The sequence continues at coordinate 1,671 of JBATTI010000170.1, forward strand.
GATAGTTCGGAAGGTTTGCGCTGCCCGTAGCCGCCAAGGGCCACAAGATCCAACGCCTCTTCCGCGGCTTTGTGGCGGGCCGGTCTTGATTGGCCCGCGATCATCAGACCGTAAGCCACATTATCGATCACATTGAGATGCGGAAACAGGGCGTAGTCCTGAAACACGGTGTTGACGGCGCGTTTATAGGGCGGAACCTCCCCCATGTTTTGGCCAAAAACCGCAATAGTGCCAGCCGTGGGGCGTTCAAACCCCGCGATCAGGCGCAGGCAGGTGGTCTTGCCAGAGCCAGAGGGGCCCAACATCGCAAAGAACTCGCCCTCTGCAATCTCCAGATCGACGTTGTCGACCGCGCGGACAGGTCCGAAATGCCGCGAAACGCCGCTGAATTTAACCGCTGCTGTCATTGCTGATCCGACCAAATTGGTGCCTTGCCGGGATCGCCCGGCAAGGCAATGTCAGGTTATGGGGTGACTAGCGCCCACCTATGACGCCGATGTAATCGGACACCCAGCGGTAATAGGGCACACATTCCTCTTGGCTCTTGCAAGACGACACCGGCGTGGTCCAGAATTTGATCCGCTCAAACTGGTCCAGACCGTTCAATGTGCAGCCTTCAGCGGTCTGCATCCCGCGCCCGTCCGTACAGGCTGCCGGAACCGCAGGGTTCGCACCAAACCAGACCGAAAGGTCTGCTTGCAGGTTGGACGCCAGCGAATGCTCCATCCACATATACGCACAGTTCGGATTTGCCGCATCGACGTGCATCATGGTGGTGTCGGCCCATCCGGTCGCCCCTTCTTGCGGAATGGTCGAGGCCACGGCCGCGCCGTCACCTTGCAACAGGTTGACCTGAAACGGCCAGGATCCCGATGCGGCCATGCCTTCGTTCTTGAAGTCATCGATCTGAATGAACGCATCATGCCAATAGCGGCTGACCAGCTTGCGCTGGCCCCGCAACAAATCAAGGGCCGCGTCATATTGAACCTGCGTCAGCTCATAAGGCGAGGAGATGCCAAGTTCGGGCTGGTGAAACATCAGATAGTTGGCAGCATCCGCAATATGGATCGGGCCGTCATATGCCTGCACCCGGCCTGCATTGGGCTGACCATCGGGAAGGTTCATGGCTTCAAACACAACGTTCCAGCTTGTCGGCGCTTCGGCAAAGACCTGAGTGGAATACATCAGCACGTTTGGCCCCCACATATAGGGTGTGCCGTAATGGACGCCGTCGACAAAGTGCCAAGGCGCCTCTTTTAGACGGTCATCGACGGTGCTCCAACTTGGGATCAGATCGATGTTGATGGGCTGCACGCGGTTGCCTGCAACCATCCGAAGGCTGGCGTCGCCAGAGGCTGTCACAAGGTCGAACCCGCCTTCGTTCATCAACGCGACCATCTCATCGCTGGTGTTGGCGGTTTTGACATTGACCTTGCAGCTGGTCGCTTGTTCGAATTTGGTCACCCAATCGAAGGCAGGGTCGGTTTCGCCGCGCTCTATATAGCCTGGCCAGGCCACGATGTTCACCTGGCCTTCGCCGGGGCCGACTTCGGTAAGCATTTGTGCCACGACCGGTTGGCCACCAACAACGATCGCGACCGTCAATGCGGTACAAGATTTTAAGGCCTTAAGCATAGCAGTTCTCCCTGTTAGGAAATTGGGGCGAGCGTTGCGCCATTCGAATTGCAAACAGGGTGCTTTCTTCTTGTTGAAATCGCAAATTCAATAATCAGAAATGTGATATTGGTTTTCTCGATATCACCGGTCTTTTTGCGATTGATGCGCCTGTGCGATGGCGATGAATTCGCGCGCGCTGTCGGGCAGCGGCGATCCCTTGCGCCACACGATCCCGACCTGCACAACCGGCAATTCACCCGACACATCGCGCGCGTCAATCTTGTCGCCCTCCAGCGACCAGGGGCGGTAAACCAGATCGGGAAGCACAGCCACACCCGCCCCGGTCGC
>JBATTI010000171.1:0-7411 GCA_049670445.1 Albidovulum sp.
CCCCCATAAACGGGGCCGCCGCGCGACATATAGGTTGCGATCTTCATGGTCTCTCCGATTGCAAAGGGTGGCGGCGGCCCGTCAGCGGTAGAAATATTCCACCAGGAACATCGGGATCGCGGGCACATAGGTGCTTATGAACAGCACCGCGAGCAGCACCATCACGAACCAGACATTGACCTTTGACACTTCCCAGATATTGGTCCGCGCCACCGAACAGGCGGTGATCAGCACCGAGGCCACGGGCGGCGTTTGCTGGCCGATGGCCAGATTAAGCGTGACCACAAGGCCGAAATGCACCGGGTCGATCCCCGCCGCGGTGATCAGCGGCATGACAATCGGCACGACAAGGATGATCGCCGCCGCCGAATGCAGGAAAAAGCCGATCACCAGGAAAAAGACATTGAGGATCAGAAAGATCAGCCATTGTTCGCCCGTGGTCTCAAGAATGCTGGTGGCCAGTTGCTGCGGCACTTGCGAGCGGGTCAGGAACCCGCCCATCACCACCGAAGCCGCAACCAGCAGCATCACGACCGCAGTCTGGATGCCCCCGTCCAGCATCGCGCGGCGCAGATGCGCCACGTCAAGGTTGCGATACCAGGCCGCAACTAGGATGGCCGCCAGAACCGCAAGCCCTGCCGCCTCTGTCGCGGTCACAAAGCCACCAAAGATGCCGCCAAGGATGATAACCGGCAGCGTAAAGGCGGGAAGCGCCTCGATGAAGGTGCGTTTCAGGGTTGGGATGTTGAAAGCCTCTTCTGTCGGCAGATTGTAGCGGCGCGCAAAGACATAGGCGACCGCCATCAGCCCGAATGCCCCCAAAAGGCCGGGCACCACGCCCGCAACGAAAAGCTGCTCGACCGAGGTGTTGGACGAGGCCGCATAAAGGATCATCGGGATCGAAGGCGGAATGATGATCGCAAGGGAGGCGGAGGAAGAAGTAACAGCCGCCGCCAGCGCGCCGGAATAGCCGCGCTTTTTCATCTGCGGAATAAGGATCGAGCCCATAGCCGCAACATCGGCCACGGCAGAGCCGGAGATTTCGGCAAAGAACAGCGACACGCCGATATTGACCATGGCCAGCCCGCCACGCACGAAACCGATCAGGGCGGCGACGAAGTTGATCAGCCGGTCCGTCACACCGCCCGCATTCATGATCGCACCGGCCAGAACGAACATCGGAATTGCGATCAACTCGAACTTGGTCGCACCGCTGTACATGTCGAATGCGATCGAGACGAGGCTGTTGGGCCCTTCCGTGATCAAGATGCCCGCAAGCCCCGCCACCGCCAGCGATACCGCGATCGGCACGTTAAGGCAGATCAGCAAAACCAGCACGAAAAAGATCAAGGCCATCAGCATTGCGGCACCTCTCTGGCCTTGGCCATTTCGGCCTCGACCTCTTGCTCGATATCTTCATGTTCCAGTGAAACCCCGGCCCGGGTCTTGGCCCAGTATCCGGGCAAGCTCAGAAGCTGGCCCGCAAGGAAAAGCAGGGCGCCGATCGGGATGACGGATTGGGTGAAGGTCACCGGCACCCAGGTCAGCGACACAAGGCTGCTGCCCTGAAGAACCTGCAAGACCTGCACACCGGTAACCGCGAGAACCGCGAAAAACCCCAGAACAACAAGTTCGGCCAGCACCAGCCCCGCCATCCGCAGCCGCAGCGGCAAGGCCAGCAGCACGGAATCAAAACCGATGTGGCGCCGCTTTACGGCCGCCAGCGCTGCGCCGTAATAGGTGATCCAGGCCAGGATGATGGCCGCGACTTCGTCATACCACGAAAAACTTGCGCCCGAGAGCCGGGCAATCACCGCCACGACCACCACGAAAGTCAGCAGGATCATCAAGAAGACGGTTATCCATTCAAGGATCTTCGCAAAGCAATTCGACAACCCACCGATCATTTCCATCCACCCGATCAAAATCGACAATCCCGTCGGGGTCGGCGGCACATGCGCGACCGACCCCATCGTTAGCCTACTGGGCGTTTGCCAGATCCAGAACCGTCTTGATCATCTCGGCGCCGCCCGGAACCGTTTCCGCGAATTCGTCGTAAACCGGACCGGAGGCGGCGACGAAGGCGGCCTTGTCGGCCTCATTCACCTCAACACCTGCCGCCTTGATCGTGTCAAGCAACTCAACCTCAAGGGCCGCAGCACGTTCATAGGTGAAATCCTGCGCCTTGTTGCCGCAATCGGTCATGGCCGTCTTCTGGTTTTCAGGAAGACCCTCATAACGCGGTTGCGACATGACAATGAAGGCCGGGGCATAGACGTGGCCGGTGATCGACAGGTATTTCTGCACCTCGTGGAACTTGGCCGAGGTGATCATCACGAAGGGGTTTTCCTGACCGTCCATGGTGCCGGTCTTGAGGGCGGTGAAGACATCCGCAAAGGCCATTGGCGAAGGGTTGGCCCCGTAGCTTTGGAACATCTTGACCCGCCAGACACCGTTCGGGGTGCGCAGTTTCAGATCGGCAAGATCGGCAGGCACATTGATCGGGCGCACATTGTTGGTGATATGGCGGAACCCATTCTCGGCCAGGCTGATAAGCTGGTAGCCATGGCTGTTCGCGGCCGCCTGAAACTGATCCCAAAGTGCGGCCTGAACCCGGCGCATATGGTCGCGGTCCCGGATGATATAGGGCATCTCGAAGACCCCGAATGTCTCATCCACCGAAGACATGACCGAGCCGGAAAGCGAAAAATCGACCTGATTGAGCTTGAGCTTTTGCAAAAGCTCCTGATCCTTGCCCAGCTGCGAGGCGCCAAAGACCTGAAGATCGACCTCGCCGCCCATGCTCTCGTTCACGCAGGCGGCGAAATTGTTGACCGTCTCTTCATAAAGCGATCCCGGCCCCCCGACATGGCCAAAGCGCATGGTTTCGGCGGCCTGTCCCGCCGAGGCGGTGCAAAGAATGGCGGCAAGTGCCGCAGAGATAGCTGTCGTGAATTTCATCTTGTTTTCTCCCTTGATATGCGCCCCCATGGGCTTGGTCTGTGTCGGGCCGGGCATATTCATACTCTTGGCCCCAGTGATTGCTCTTGCCCCCCAGTGATTGACGTCAGATGATCCTTGTTCCGTATCGCGCGACCGTGGCCTCGTTCAGCGTAAGCCCAAGGCCCGGCGCATCGTTGAGGGCGATCCAGCCGTCGCGGATCGCGGGCGCGTGTTCAAAAAGCTCGGCCTGCATCGGGTCACGCTCGGGGTCGGTGAAGGCCTCGACAAAGCAACCCGCCGGGGTTGACGCGACAAGCTGGGCGTGAATGAAGCAATCGTGGTGGGGCGTCACCTGCACATGATTCATCTCGCACAGCGCCGCCATCTTGCGACCTTCGGTAAAGCCGCCAAACATGGTCACGTCGAACTGAAGGATCTGGATTGCCTGCTCTTCCAGAAGGGCGCGGCAGCCATAGCTTGTCAGCTCACTCTCACCGGCGGACAGGGGTATGGTGGTGCGCTGCGACAGCAGCTTCAGCATCCGGCGGTCATCGGCCCAACGCACCGGTTCCTCCAGCCAGCGCGGCGCCAGATCCTCCAATGGCCGAAGGGCTTCGGTCGCGGTTTTCATATCCCAGGCGCGGTTCACATCGACCATCAGATCCTTGTCCGGCCCGATCACATCGCGCACCACCTCAAGCCGCGCCATATCTTCGGCCAGGCTCAACCCGCCGGCCTTTGCCTTGAAACCGATATGACCCTCGGCCTTCAGCTTTTCGATCTCGTCGCGCAGTTCGGCCAGATCCTTGCCGTCGCGGTAATAGGCGCAGGTGACATAACAAGGCACCTGATCGCGGTAGCCGCCAAACAGCTGGTAAAGCGGCAGGTTTGCAGCCTTGCCGATGATATCCCAGCAGGCCACATCAATCGCCGAGGAAACCCGCACCAAGGCCTCGCGCCCCCAACCTTTTTCATGCGCCTCGCGCTGCGCGGTCAACGCAAAAAGCGCCTCATAGATCCGTTCGGGTGCCAGCGGATTGGCCCCGATGATCCGCTCGGCAATGCCGCTTTTCATGACATGCACGATGGGATCGGCATTTGTATAACTTGTCGCCAGGCCGAAGCCCTCGATGCCCTCATCCGTGCGCAGACGCACCAGAAGCTCATTCGCTGTCGGCACGATGAAATGGCTGACCCAATGGGGGCGGGCCACTTCGGGTCCGCGCAACAGATAAACGTCCAGCTCTGTTATTTTCATTGCGATCTTCCCAGCAAAAGCATCTTTCCGGGGCTGGCGTCAGCCCGGTCGCCTCACTAGGGCATTCTCTCAAGTAAAAGAAAATTGTTATTTTCTTTTATTTTTGTTTAGTTATTTTAAACGAATGGTTCTGCACCAACTGCCCCCTTTGAATGCGCTTCGGGTCTTTGAAGCAGTCGCCCGTCTGGGCGGGGTGCGCCAGGCCGCGCAAGAACTTTGCGTCACGCCGCCGGCGATCAGCCATCAGCTTGCCAATCTTGAAGATTTCCTTGGCGCACCGTTGTTTTACCGGCGCGGCCGCAAGCTTGTGCTGACGGAGATTGCCCGCGACTATCTGATCGAGGTCGGCCCCTCGCTTGAGGCGATCGGACGCGCGACCACCGTCGCCTCGCAGCGCAACAAGGCGACAGAGGTTCTGACAGTATCGGCACCGCTTTCGTTCACCACCAACTGGCTTGTGCCCAAACTGGAGCGATTTCTTGCGGCCAATCCCGGAATTGATATGCGGTTCCTTGACCGCATGACCCTCGACCCCGACGAATCCGAGATTGATGTGGCCGTGGAATACAGGTTCGAACCCGATCCCGATCTGTCATCGGAACAGATTTTACCGGATGAGCCGGTCCCGGTCGCCGCCCCAAGCTTTGCCCGGCAAAACGGCCTGACAAGCCTTGAGGGACTGCGCGGTGTGACACTGATTGAAACCGAACGCCGGCTGACCTCTTGGCGGACGATCCTGGCGGAATTCAACTGGAGCAAGTCACAGCGCTATCTTAACTTCAGCCATTCGCTGCATTCCTTCGCGGCGGCCGAACGCGGGCTGGGCGTGGCCTTGGGCAACCGGGCGAATGTCGCGCATCTGGTGGCTGCGGGGCATCTGTGTATCCCGTTCGATCTGGCCCCCGACACCATTCCCCCGACGCCGCGCTATTATGTCAGCACGGCGCGGCACAAGGAACGTCTGCCAAAGGTGCAGGCATTCAAATCCTGGCTGCGCGCCGAGATCGGAAAACCTTAAAGACTTGCAGCTGTTATCCGGGTATCCGCAATTCGTGGTGGATCCGGTCACTTGACCTGTCGGATCGAAATCGTAGTTGGCGTTGAAAAACCGAACAGCGGCTATGCGCAGAAAGCGGAGTTTGCAGAGTTTTGACAGTGTCCCGACAGCAGACTTTCGAGCCGAGTGCGGCGAATGCCGGCTAAGTGAGCCCCAAATTGACGAATGCTGCAGGCTGATCGAAGGTCGGTTTTACAATCACAGGCATAATTCGATGTACGCCGAAGCATTTCATCGAAAGAGCAGCTATATTGGCGATAGAAACGACAACGGGTGTAATGATGAAATATGAGCTTTTCCTTGCGAACAAGTTGTATTCGGGGTGGGGCCTTAGGGTTTGGCTATTGCTCAAACACTTTGACATTGCGTTCGAACAGACAGTCATCCCACTTTACACAAGCGAACATTCGCATTTCAAGGAAACACATCCGCCTGCGCGGCAATTCCCAACATTGGCCGTGGCGCTACCTGATGCGCGGCGTGTGATTTGGGACAGTATCGCTATTACCGAATTCTTGGCCGACACACACTTGGACAAGGATTTCTGGCCGCAGGACGTCATGGCGAGAGCTGCAGCCCGCAGTTTGTGTTGCGAGTTGCACTCGGGCTTCAAGGCCCTGCGCTCGAAAATGCCCGTGAATTTGAAACGATCATACCAGACGTTCAAACCCGACGAAGAAACGCAAGCTGACATAGCCCGGGTAACAGATCTGTGGGCTTGGGTCAGAAAGAGTTTTCCATCCAGCGGTCCATATCTGTTTGGCAGTGAACTCACTGTTGCAGACGCCTATTTCGCGCCTGTCGCTAGCCGTTTCAGAACGTACTCAATTGAACTCGCCGAGCGTGACAAGAAGTACAGCGATCTTCTGCTCAGTCATCCAGCGGTCGTGGAGTATTTCAACGAAGCTAAGTCCGAAACTTGGGTGCTGGAACATAACGAATTTGATTTGGACTGACGGAAACAGAGCGCCGGTGTTCAATGCCAGATTAATTCAAGTCGCCGATTGCGGACTTTCGGCGCGGCAACGACGACGGCAGCAAAGTCCGCAGACCGCTCAATCTCAGTACAGTGCGCTACTTTCGAATACTGAGTTCATTGGAGAACTTTTTGGTGGTCAGACACCCCAGAATTTTACACAATGCGCATAGTGTTAAATGGAGCCGATTAATGCGCAGTTTTCTTACAATTTTGGCGATTTTCTCAGCAAGTGCCGCTTCAGCTGAGTTCAATATTCAATGCAACAAAAACGGTGCCGTCATGACAACAACTGATGGCGCAACATACTACCTTGGAAAGACCTGTGATGCCGCCAAAAAAGGCGGAGGGACAGGGCGATGGTGGTACGCGGCCTCTGCCTTCATCGTTGAAATTGACGGTGAAAGTATACGATACCCCTTCGAAATTGATTGCGATGTTCCGTACTGCAAACCCTAAGTTGGCCTAGTTGCGGCCTCAGTACCTTTCTCTTCGGACACAGCTTATGTAGGGTTTTTACTATGAAATTTTTGGGGAAGACACTCTTGGCTCTGATTTTATGCGGAGCTTTTCATCCAACTCTTGGAAGAGCGCAAAGCTCAGATTTAACGACTATTGGAGGTTTATGGAATTTGTTTTCGACAAAATGCACGCCCTTCCTTAGCGATCCTAATCAGTTTGTCCAATCTCCGAATTTGTTCAAAATCAACGACTGGAAATGGATTATGAGAGCCGCTGAGTCTGTTGGGTTCATAGAGTACTTTACGGTATCACCGGATCAACGCTTGGCGTTTACAGCGATAGGAAACGCTACATCACAAGGGACTTTGCTTGATTGTTCTTTGAGCGTTTCATTGCCGAATTTCACAACTGCAGATGAAACATTCAGCGCTATCGCGTTGCATTTTTCAAACCGGAATGACCTTTCTGTTTCATCAGACAAGATTGTTTTTTTCGGTGATCCAAGTGTTGTTGCTGAGCTAAAACAATACTATTCCACAAGTCATTTGCTTAGAGTTGAAGGTGGGTTTGGGGCTGCACGGCATGTAGCAACGATCAGGATTGATGACGGCGGGTCAGTCTATTTTGAAATACAAACTGAGCAATAGGCTACTGTTTGTTTAACACTATTACCAATTCTGTTAAACGAATTGGCCATTTCCCCCTAGACCAGACC
>JBATTI010000172.1:0-4759 GCA_049670445.1 Albidovulum sp.
CCATGCGGCGCGCCAGAATGATCTGGCCCAGCACATTGTTGATCTTATGCGCGCCGGTGTGGTTCAGCTCATCGCGCTTGAGGTAGATCTTGGCACCGCCCAGATGCTTGGTCAGCCGGTCGGCATAGTAAAGCGGGCTGGGGCGGCCAACGTAATGCTTCCACAAATCGTCCATCTCGGCCCAGAAGGTCGGGTCGGTCTTGGCGAATTCGTACCGCTCTTGCAGATCAAGGATCAGCGGCATCAGGGTTTCAGAGACGAAACGTCCGCCGAATTTGCCAAACCGGCCGTCTTCATCCGGGCCGCTCATGAAACTATTGATCAGGTCGTCGGGCATGGTCGCGCTCCTCTCAGCTCAGATCGCGTTTATAACCTATGTGGGATGGGGTAAAGCCAAGCTGTTCATAGAATTTCCGCGCACGGTCGCGCGTGGCATTGCTGGTCAGCTGCATCAGCCGGCAGCCCGCCGCGCGCGCGCGTGTTTCGGCATCCGCCATCAGGGCCGCACCTATCCCCTGCCCGCGCCGGTCCGCCCGGACCCTGACCGATTCCACCTGTGCGCGGCGTGCGGCGCGCAGCGACAGACCGGTGATGAAGGTCAGCTGATAGGTGGCGACGATCTGTCCTTCCGCCTCGGCCACGATCAGGGTGTTGCCGCGCTCTTGCGCCATTGCCTCAAAGGCGGCCAGATAGCCTTGCAGATCAAGGCCTTCGCGCGACGCGCCCAACGCATCATCGGTCAAAAGCGCGACGACGCCTGCCACATCAGCGCGCTGCGCCTCACGAAAGCTGACCATGGCCACCATCACCGCGCGCCGCTGCGATAAAAGCGCGGATCATCGCCGGATCCTTGACGCCGGGCGCAGATTCCACCCCCGATGCAACATCCACCTGACGCGCGCCGGTCAAACCGATCGCCTCGCCGACATTTTGGGCCGTCAGCCCACCGGCAAGCATCCACGGGCAGGGCCAGTATTTCCGGGTGATAAGCGTCCAGTCAAACGTAACCCCGTTGCCGCCGGGCAAAACCGCCCCCTTTGGCGGCTTGGCATCAATCAAAAGCTGGTCGGCAACCTGGCCGTAAAGATCAAGGGCGGCCAGATCATCGGGCCCGGCCACGCCCACAACCTTCATCACCGGCAGACCGTAGCGTGCCTTGACCTCGCGCACCCGTTCGGGGCTTTCATGGCCGTGAAGCTGCAACATATCCAGCGCCACAGCGGCGGTCAGCGCATCCAGAGCGGCATTATCGGCATCAACCGTCAGCGCCACTTTGGCGACCCCTTCAGGCACGCTAAGCGCCAAGGCGGCGGCACTGGCCGGATCCACGTAGCGGGGCGATTTGGGAAAGAAGTTGAACCCCAGATATTGCGCGCCGGCCGCTGCGGCAGCAGCGACATGGGCAGGCTCTTTCAGGCCACATATCTTGACGCGAATATCCATTTCAGCCCTCAAGCCAACAGCCCCCACCCGGCCACTGCTTCTGTGTTGAAAAATGGCCCGTAACGGGCCGCCCACCCCCTAGGCACCAAGCCCCAAGGCGCAATCCATCAGCCCTTGGCGCCGGTTGCGTCAAGCAAGGCCAGAATTTCATCCTGATCTTTCGCCTTGCTGCCTTGCAGCCGGGTGATTTCGCGTTCCAGCTGCGTGGCGCGCTGGCGGTGCACATTGCCTTCGGCGCGGATCTTGGCCTCGCGGAACCATTCCCAGACAAACCCGATCGCAAGACCGGCGAGGATCCCTGCAAAAATCACCAGGAACAGCGGCAGTTCAATCGACCACCCAATCCCCAGAAATGCGTCCATCTCATCGGGCAAAAGCTGCAAGGTCACCAGACCGCGATTGGCCGAAGCCACGGCCAGCAGCACAATCGCCAAAAGCGTCAAAAAGACGTAGCGCAGGGTCTTGAACATCGGCTTGCCTTCACTCTCCGTTCAGGCGGTCACGCAAAAGTTTTCCGGTCTTGAAAAACGGAACATGCTTTTGCTCAACATTGACCGCTTCGCCGGTGCGTGGGTTGCGCCCGGCGCGGGCATCGCGTTTCTTGACCGAGAATGCACCAAAGCCGCGCAGCTCTACCCTATCGCCACGCGCCATCGCTTCGATGACCTGCTCGAAGACCGTGTTGACGATCCTTTCGACATCGCGTTGGAACAGGTGCGGGTTCGCCTCGGATATCTTCTGGATCAGTTCCGACCGGATCATATTCCCCCCTAAACGGCTCTGGCAGGGCCGCATTATTTATTGTCTCACCAACAGACTATAGGGGGAAAACTTCCCGGCTCAAACAAGAAAGCCATCCCAAAGCCATTGTAAAAACGAGCTATTTCACTGTGAGTAGGTATCTGGAGGCTTAGATTTGCTCTGGCGGTGTGTTGACGCGGGGTAAAATTCCATGCCGCTGCGCAGAAAGTCGCAAAAATGCCAGGCGCTGCGAATCGGCCCGGCCCGGCAGAAAAATGGCCCCGTCCTTGCGAACGGGGCCACAATAGCCTGTCAGGTCTGAACCCGAAGCTTACTTCTCGCCCTTGAGGGCTGCACCCAAGATATCGCCAAGCGATGCGCCCGAATCCGAAGAGCCGTATTGTTCCACAGCGTCTTTTTCTTCGGCGATTTCGCGGGCCTTGATCGACAGACCCAGCTTGCGGGTCTTGGCATCGACATTGGTCACACGTGCATCGACATGATCGCCAACCTGGAAACGCTCAGGGCGCTGGTCGGCACGGTCACGCGACAGATCCGACCGGCGGATGAACGACTTCATCGAGTTATATTCAACCTCGATGCCGCCCTCTTCCACTGCCGTCACCGTGGTGGTGATGACCGAACCGCGCTTCACACCGTCAACCGCATCCGAGAATGTATCGGCATCCAGCGCCTTCACTGAAAGCGAGATACGCTCTTTCTCGACATCCACTTCGGTGACAGCGGCCTTGACCATGTCGCCCTTGCGGAAGTTCTGGATAACGTCTTCGCCACGTGCATCCCACGACAGGTCCGACAAATGGACCATGCCGTCGATGTCATTCTCAAGGCCGACGAACAGACCGAATTCGGTGATGTTCTTGACTTCGCCTTCGATGATCGTGCCGACCGGGTGGGTTTCAGCAAAGACTTCCCACGGATTGCGCTGGGTCTGCTTGAGGCCAAGCGAAACACGGCGCTTTGCAGTGTCGATCTCCAGCACCATGACGTCGACTTCCTGGCTGGTGGAAACGATCTTGCCGGGATGGACGTTCTTCTTGGTCCAGGACATTTCCGAGACATGGACCAGGCCTTCAACACCGGCTTCCAGCTCAACGAATGCGCCGTAATCGGTGATGTTGGTGACACGGCCATGATGGACCGAGCCCAGCGCGAATTTGGTTTCAACCGCATCCCATGGGTCGGATTGCAATTGCTTCATGCCAAGGCTGATACGGTGGGTATCCTTGTTGATCTTGATGACCTGCACTTTGACAGTCTCACCAATGGCAAGGATTTCCGACGGATGGTTGACGCGGCGCCAGGCCATATCGGTGACGTGCAACAGGCCGTCAACGCCGCCCAGATCAACGAATGCACCGTATTCGGTGATGTTCTTGACCACGCCGTCTACTTCCTGGCCTTCGGTCAGGTTGCCGATGACTTCGGCGCGCTGCTCTGCACGGCTTTCCTCAAGGATCGCACGGCGCGACACCACGATATTGCCGCGGCGACGGTCCATTTTCAGGATCTGGAACGGCTGCTTCATGCCCATCAACGGGCCAGCATCGCGTACCGGGCGGACATCAACCTGCGAGCCGGGCAAGAAGGCCACAGCGCCGCCAAGATCGACGGTAAAGCCGCCTTTGACACGGCCGAAGATGGCGCCATCGACGCGTTCTTCTTTTTCGTAGGCTTTTTCCAGACGGTCCCAGGCTTCTTCGCGACGCGCTTTTTCGCGGCTGATGCTGGCCTCGCCACGGGCGTTTTCAACGCGGTCAAGGTAAACCTCGACGGTGTCGCCCACTGCAATCTCGGGCTGCTCGCCCGGATCTGCGAATTCTTTAAGATCGATGCGGCCTTCCATCTTGTAGCCGACGTCGATGATGGCTTGTCCCGCCTCGATGGCGATGACCTTGCCTTTAACAACCGAACCCTCTTCGGGGGTGTCGATCTCGAAGCTTTCGTTCAAAAGGGCTTCGAATTCTTCCATTGTCGCTTTAGCGCACATGCGTGTACAGTTCCTTATCTACGTTGTTTTCGGGCCATGCGGTTGTCTCCGCCGGTCTTGGTTTGGTCTGCCGTATTTGGCCGGTCTTTCACGAAAACAATCAGGGCCGGAGGTTTCCGACCCTGCTCATCCTCATGTCCACCAGCTCTGACGGCCTGTTCGACGAGGCGGCGTATAGGCCCAATAGCTGCGATTGGCAAGCCCGGCAGGGGCGAAAACCGGCTGGCTATCTGCAGCAATAGGGGGTATGTTCCCGATACGTTCCATTTTTGACAGGAGCCGCCCCATGCCCCCCACCACCACAGAGAAGTTTCAGCGCTTCAAAGCCCTGCACAGAGGCCCCGATGCCTTGGTGATGCCCAACCCCTGGGATGCGGGATCGGCCCGCATCCTGGCGACGCTCGGGTTTGACGCGCTGGCCACCACCAGCGCCGGTTACGCCTTTTCCGCAGGCTTGCGCGAGTCCTTCGCGGGGCTGGGCCGCGACATGCTTTTGGCCAAGGCCGCCGCCATCGTCGCGGCCACCGCTCTGCCGGTCTCCGCCGATCTGGAAGACGGCTTTGG
>JBATTI010000173.1:0-2844 GCA_049670445.1 Albidovulum sp.
CCTCGGGGCGCCTTTTTAGTTATGCGCCACCTTGGGTTTCATGCCGTTGCGGCCCGTCGCAATGATATAGACGGCAAGGCTGGCCACCACCACCGCCCCGCCGATGAGCATCGGCAAAGTCAAAGGCTCATCCGCGCCATACCACACGCAAATCGGCCCCAAGACCGTTTCCAACAGCATCAACAGGTTCACATTCACCGCCGCCGTGTGGCGTGACGCCTGCGACAGTGCCATGAAGGACACCGGCAAAATCACCAGGCCGGTGACGGCAATCGCCCAGACCTCGCCTTGGGCCATGGCGGCGGGGCCACCGGCCAAGCTCATCCCCAGCACCCCCGACAAAAGCGCGCCTGTCCCGATGGCCGGCAAGATCGGCAACGCGCGATTTTGCCGCAAGATCACGAATGTCATGGCCAGAGATGCCGCAACCCCAAGCCCCGCCAAAGCGCCCAGAAGCGAGGTAAGGTTAAGCCCGATACCGCCGGTGTCATGCCCGAAAATCGCGATCCCGATCCCCAAAAACACCGCCACCGTCGCGATCCATGTCGCGCGGCCCGTGGGTTCGCCCGCGATGATCCAGGCAAAGATCGCCGCAAAAACCGGAGAGGCGGCGACCGCGAATAGAACGACAGGCACCGGTGCCACGGCGATGCCCAGCGAAAACAGCATGGCATTGGTCATATGGCACAAGATAACCCCGGCCCCCAAGGGCGTGAAAACCGCCCGCGCCCCGCCAAAGCCGCCAAGCGCCCAAGCGGTCAGCAGCACCGCCCCCATGCACAGCCCGCGCCAGCCGACCATCTGAAAACCGTCCATGCCCGACCACCGCATGAAAAGCGTGTCCGGCGCCAAGACCAGCGCGCCGAATGTCGCCAGCATAAGCCCGAAAAGCGGATGACGTGTCATAACAAAAGGGCCCCTGCCAATGCTTGCGAAGTCCAAACACGCTTCACGGTTTCTTGATGAGATAACAGGTTTCAGGAATCCGGCAAGGAATGTTCGAAGACGGGCTTGGCAAATCCCCGAAACGCTGCTGCTGACCCTTGCTGGAAACCCAAGTCATCCGTGCAGCCGCGATGGTATTTGTTTTTGAAATGTTCCTGGCGCTGCGGCAATTCCACTTGCCAAAAACCAAAAAGGCCCCGCCATGACGGCCGAGGTTTCCCGCCCCGATTTGCTGGTCGCCGCTATCGGCGCCACCTGCGATCATCGGGATATTCGCTTTCACCTATGTCGGATTTGCGGTGGTGTGGGGGCTGGTGCTGTTTGCCGAATTGCCAGACAGCCTGACGGTTGCGGGCATGGCGTTAATCGTGCGGGCCGGGGTGCTGTCTTTGCGCAACCGCGCCCGCTGAATTTGCCGCCCAATGCAACTCGGGGCTGGAAGCCGGGCAAAAGCCAAGTTAGAAACATTCGGAAAATTGGCCCCGGGAAGATGCAATGGCAAAGATAACCTATGTAGAGTTTGGCGGTAAGGAACATGTGGTCGATGTGGCCAATGGGCTTACGGTCATGGAAGGTGCGCGCGATAACGGCATTCCCGGGATCGAGGCCGATTGCGGAGGTGCTTGTGCATGTTCAACCTGCCACGTCTATATCGACGAGGCCTGGGTTGAAAAGCTGCCCAAGCGCGATGCGATGGAAGAAGACATGCTTGATTTCGCTTATGAGCCTGATCCGGCCCGCTCGCGCCTGACCTGCCAGCTTAAGGTGACGGATGGGTTGGATGGGCTGAAGGTCTTCATGCCCGAAAAGCAGATCTGATGCGCCTTGCCGCAGGCTTGCTTGCGGCATTTTTCGCAAGTTCTGCCGCCCATGCCGAGATTGTGGGGGCGGAATTTGCGGATCCAACACCGCGCTATGACCATGCCATTCTTGGCGATGCGCTGGAATGGGGCGCGCTTCGGCTGCGGCTGAAAGATGGCCGCCATCTGGCCCTGACCCTGCCCAAGACCCGGGTTTTTGAAGACACCGCCCCGCGGCTGGCCGATCTTGACGGCGACGGTGCGCCCGAGGTGATCGTGGTCGAAACCGACATAAGGCGCGGCGCGCAGCTGGCGGTTTACGGTGAGGCGGGCAAGATTGCGGCCACCAGCTTTATCGGCCAAACCCACCGCTGGCTTGCCCCGATCGGCGCCGACGATCTGGACGGCGATGGTCTGACCGAGATTGCCTATATAGAAACCCCGCATCTGGGCAAGCGTCTGAAGGTGTTTCGCCTTGAGGGGGATAGGCGTGTGCTTATCGCGCAGGCGCGTGGTTTGACCAACCACAAGATCGGCGATCCGTTCATTCAAGGCGGAATTGCTGTCTGCGCGGGGCGCAAAACCATATTGACCGCCAATGCCAATTGGACCCGGATTATTGCCACGACCTTGCAAGGCGGCAAGCTTCGCTCGCGTGATCTGGCGCCTTATGACGGCCCCGACGGCTTTGGGCGCATCAAGACCTGCGGCTGAACAGGGGCCAGTGGCAGAGCAGGTGTCAGTGGCAGAACAGGGGCCAGTGGCTGAACAGGGCCCAGCGGCAGGCGCCTAAAGCGCGCGCCAGCCGATATCCTTGCGGCAAAACCCCTCGGGCCAGTCAATCCGCCCCACCATGTCGTAGGCTTTGGCCTGTGCCTCGGCCAAGGTGGCCCCGCGCGCGGTGATGTTGAGCACCCTTCCACCGTTCGCGGTGGTCGTGCCATCGCGCGCAACCGTGCCTGCGTGAAAGACCATATTGAACGAATCCTCCGGCAAGGCGTCCAGCCCGCCGATCACGGATCCTTTCTGGTAGGCACCGGGGTAGCCATTGGCCGCCATCACCACCGTCAATGCATGATCATCGGCCCAGTTGACGGCA
>JBATTI010000174.1:0-5055 GCA_049670445.1 Albidovulum sp.
GGGTTCATGATGGCGCTGGTCATGCCCGCCCCGATTGCCATCGGCAAGAAGGCCGCGTTAATGCCATGCCGGTTGGGCAGGCCGAAAGAGATATTCGATGCGCCGCAAGTGGTATTCACGCCCAATTCGTCGCGCAAGCGCCGCACCAGAGTGAAAACCTGACGGCCAGCCGCCCCCAGCGCGCCCACTGGCATCACCAGCGGGTCAACCACGATATCATGGGCGGGAATGCCGAAATCAGCGGCGCGTTCCACAATTTTCTTTGCCACGGCAAAGCGCACGTCCGGATCCATCGAAATCCCGGTGTCGTCGTTGGAGATCGCCACGACCGGCACATTGTATTTCTTGACCAGCGGCAAGACCAGTTCCAGCCGGTCTTCTTCGCCTGTCACCGAATTCAGCAGCGGGCGGCCTTCGCAGGCGGCCAGACCGGCCTCCAACGCGCCGGGGACAGAGCTGTCGATGCACAAAGGCACATCGACCAGCGCCTGGACGATATTGATCACCTTGGTCATCAGCGGCGGTTCGGTTTCATTGGGGTTGGGGTTCGAATTATAGACCACGCCCGCATTCACATCGAGAATCATCGCCCCGCAGGCCACCTGTTCGATGGCATCACGTTCAACGGTCGAGAAATCACCCGCCTCAAGCTCTGCCGCCAGTTTCTTGCGGCCGGTCGGGTTGATGCGTTCGCCGATGACGCAGAAGGGTTCGTCAAAACCGATGGTGACGGTTTTGGTTTTCGATTCAATGACGGTACGGGTCATAATTCACCTAACTTCTTAATTCTGTGCGGCCGGGACGGCAGAATTGCCGCCATGCTCGATGGCCCATGTTGCGTTGGTCTTGATGCCACCAAGGGGGAAGAAATGCACCGAGGCGATGCCAAAATCCGGATTGGCGGCCTTATGGGCGGCAAGTTCGGCCACGACTTCGGTGGGCTCGTAAGGAAGCAAAAGCTTGGTCACGTCCATCGCGCGCTTTTGCAGCACTTTGAGCGAGGGACCCACACCACAAGCAATGGCGAATTTGATCAGCGTTTGCAGCTTGGCCGGGCCGGCAATGCCGATGTGAACCGGAAGGGTCACACCTTCGGCGTTCAGACGGTTCACCCAGTCAATCACCGGCTTTGCCTCAAAGCAAAACTGGGTCGCCATGGCCATCTTGGCGTCGGTACGCTCTGAAAACGCCTGTTTCCAGCGCGCGGCTTCCATCACCATCCTGTCGGAGCCGTCGGGATCAATATCCTTGTTGCCTTCGGGGTGGCCTGCGACATGCACGCGCTCAAAGCCATCAAACAGGCCGGTTTCCAAAAGCTGCATGGATGAGTGAAAATCGCCATGCGGCGTCGATACGCCACCGGCCAGCATCAGCGCCTGTTTCACATCGGCTTCGCCTTGATAGCGGGCGATCCAATCGGCAAGTGTTGCCTTGTCTTTGATGATGCGCGCCGGGAAATGCGGCATCACCGGGAAACCCTCGGCGTGGATGCGCTTGGCCGTGGCGACCATTTCCTCGATCGGCGTGCCCTCGATATGGGCCACATAAATGCGGGTGCCCGCAGGCACGAGTGCGCGGAAATCTTCGATTTTTTCCGCGGTGCGTGGCATCACCTCGATCGAGTAGCCCTGCAAGAAGGCTTCGATATCGGCGCTGTTTATGGCAGGCGCGGCTTCTTTGCGACGAAAGTTCAAAAGTGCCATCTTAGCCCTCAAAAAATTAATGGTATTCACGCCCAGCCATCATTCGCAATAAGCGTAATGATACGCTCTTTGTCGTATTCCGCATCAAGGCGCGCGGCCTCGGCGGTTGCCACTGCTTCGTCTTCGCCTTCCACCGAAAAGGCATCTGCCTTGCGCCATTCGGCAAGATAGGCATCGGTTCCGGCGGCACCGGTTTTCATGGCGCAGCGGTCTATCGCCTGCTCGAACCGTTCGGGCAGCGGTCTTTTCACGCCGCGACGGCCCTTGCCCACAATGACCTGGGCCGGAATATCGCGCCAGTAGACGATGGTGACTTCTGCCATGACGAATCCTTTGCTTTCGACATCTCAATAGCGCCCGGCACGCCCGATCCGATGCCGGATTTCGACATTGCAGTGGGTCATTGCGACCTGCCGCCTGTTGCATAACGCCCCAGCCTCGGTCCGGCTAGCCTTGATAGCTTGAAATTGCTGCATGATCTTCATGAATGGCCGCTTGTGCCGGTATCGGCTGCTTGATTGATGACGCCGAGGCCGGTAGGCTGGCGACAACTTTACATCGGAGGGCGTGATCATGGCGCCCAGGCGTCCCGGTGGTGCGAGCGTGTTCCCGATTTCGGTTGAGCCGCTAGGTGCCGCCAAGCCCGATCCTGCGCAGCTTTATGCGGCGCTGGATCTGGGAACCAACAGTTGTCGGATGTTGATTGCCCAGCCGAAGGGCAGTCAGTTCCACGTCGTTGACAGTTTTTCCAAGGTCGTCCAGCTGGGCCATGGGCTTGAGGCGTCTGGCCGCCTGAACCGGTCGTCGATGATGCGCACGGTGCAGGCCTTGCATATCTGCCGCAAGAAGATTGAACAGCATGGCGTCAAGCGCATGCGGCTTGTCGCCACCGAAGCCTGCCGCCGTGCGGTAAACGCGCAAGAATTTCTGCGCATGGTTGTGCGCGAAACCGAATTGCCGCTGGAAATCATCGAACCGGAAGAGGAAGCCCGGCTGGCGGTCATTTCTTGCGCACCTTTGGTGTCAACCAAGACCGAACAGCTTTTGGTCGTTGATATCGGTGGCGGGTCTACCGAACTTGTGTGGATTGATCTGTCGTCGGTTCCGCGTCTGGACCGGCCGCGCGCCATCATGCGGCTGCATGCCGGATTTCATCCGCCGGAAAGCCCGTTTCCGGCCGCAAAGGTGGTGGACTGGATTTCGGTGCCCCTGGGGGTGGCGACGCTGAAGGATCAGTTCAGCGATGTCGATGACGATGCGGCACGCTTTGCGTTGATGAGCTGGCAGTTTGAAGAAAAGCTTCTGGATTTCTCGCCCTATAACGCCAGTCAGACCCGCGAAGGCTTTCAGATCATCGGCACCTCTGGCACGGTGACGACGGTTGCGGCCAGCCATCTTGGCTTGCGGCGCTATGACCGCACCAAGGTCGATGGGCTTCGCATGACCACGGATCAGATCGACCGGGTGATCCGCGATTACCTGAGCCTTGGCCCCGAAGGGCGGCGCACCGATCCGCGCATTGGCCGCGACCGCCATTCGCTGATCATGTCGGGGGCGGCGATCTTGCAGGCGCTGATGCGGGTTTGGCCGACCGATCGCTTGTCGGTGGCGGACCGTGGCCTGCGCGAAGGGTTGTTATATGCGCAGATGTCGGCGGATGGGGTTCTGGACGATGGTCCTTACTGAGGTCTGAGGTCTGAGATCTGGGGTGCTGCGGCGTTGCGGCGCGGGCGCGATGCGGCTATCTGCTGCGCGACATGACATGCAAGGCTGGCCCCCGGGGCCGGATGGGGACAAATGGTAAAGACACCTTCAGGCAATAGTTCGGGGCGCGGCGCACGCGATTTGCGGGTGCGCGTCAAGACCGCCAAGGGGCGCAAGTTGTCGTCGACGCTGTGGTTGGAACGCCAGCTGAACGATCCCTATGTGCAGCGCGCCAAGAAAGAGGGTTTTCGCGGGCGCGCGGCCTTCAAGATATCCGAGCTGGATGACAAGTTCCGCTTTTTGATACCGGGTGCGCGGGTTGTCGATCTTGGCTGCGCGCCGGGGGGCTGGTGCCAGATTGCCGTGACGCGGGTGAATGCATTGGGCGAGAAGTCCGGCAAGAAGCGCGGCACGGTTCTGGGCATTGATCTGCAAGAGGTCGAACCCATTGCCGGGGCCGAGATATATGTGCTGGATTTTCTGGAAGAGGGTGCGGACCAAAAGGTCAAAGACTGGCTGGGGGGGCCGGCTGATGTGGTGATGTCGGATATGGCGGCATCCGCGTCAGGGCATAAGGGCACCGACCATTTGCGCATCATCGCACTTTGCGAGGCGGCGGCGGAATTTGCCTTTGATGTGCTGGAAGAGGGCGGCACATTCGTGGCCAAGGTTCTGGCAGGCGGGGCCGAGTTGGGCCTGCAAACGCTGCTTAAGAAGAATTTCACCAAGGTCGCAAATGTAAAGCCGCCGGCAAGCCGTTCTGACAGTTCGGAAAAATTCGTGGTGGCGACGGGGTTTCGCAAGGCCAAGCCAAAAGGCGCGCCCGAAGACGCGCCTGAATAGTCAAACCGCCAAAGCCATTAAGAATTCGGCGCGGTGTGGATTTTCATGCCATCGGCGTTGACATCGGCAGGCTTGCCGCAATGGAACATGTAATAGGTGATCATGGATTGCGGTTTGCGCAAAACGCCGGGGCGCCCCAACAATGTACGCGCCAGTTTTTGTTCGGCGCGGAAATTGGTGGTCATGACGCTGATGGTCTGATGCGGCGATACAAGCGTGTCTTGTGTGGGCAAGCCATTTCCAAGCGCACCCGCACGGATCATGACCGGCTGTGCATCGGGGTAGGCTGACAGGAAATCGCCATCAAGCTGGATCTTGTCGACCCATGCCACACGGGCAATGGTGCCGTCACCCAGGCGAAGCGGGTCGAACTTACGCAAGACCTGAACCGGCAGATCGCCAAAAGACGTGGTGACCTTGGCGTTCCAGCACAGGCCCGGAAGCGTCCAGTTGCGGTCACTTCTGGCCGAGGTATCCCAGTTCTGGGGCGCTGTGGTTGCGGGATTCGTGATGTCAGTTCCGGAAAAACCGGCTTGGGAAATCGAAGTCATGATCGCACTCTTTCAATATTTTTCTGCTCGTTTGGCTGGTATTGGAACATCGCGGCGAAAATGCCTGACGCTCCAAGACGAACGGGTTCGAAATTTTCGCCGGAAGTTTGCCGGCGCTTCTTAAATCAAGGTAGAAAATATGGTGTCGTTTTCAAATTCTGGTGGCCTAGAGGTGATCCGCAAAACAAAAGGCGCGTTACTGGGTAAATCATTATTCAAAGTCGCACATAAATTAACAGGCTATCAATCATATT
>JBATTI010000175.1:0-1804 GCA_049670445.1 Albidovulum sp.
GCCTCGGAATGACCGACGAAAACCGGCACGCGAACACAAGTCGCGGTGACCTTGATCGATTTGTCGACAATCTTCTTGGTCTCGGCGACCATTTTCCATTCTTCCTTGGTCTCACCCGAATCCAGAAATGTGTCGATATGCGGGATCACATTGAAAGCGATCTGCTTGGTGAATTTCTTGGCTGGCTTGTCATCGACCGGGTTGTAGATGCTCTTGGTCTGGTCCCAAAGTTCATCAATACCTTCCTTGCCGGCGCCCGACACGGATTGATAGGTCGAAACCACCACCCGTTTGATCCGCGCGCGGTCATGCAAAGGCTTCAACGCCACAACCATCTGCGCGGTTGAACAGTTGGGGTTGGCGATGATCATCTTGTTCTTGTACATCTCGACGGCATCGGGATTGACCTCTGGCACTACCAGCGGAATCTCGGGATCGTAGCGGTATAGCGACGAGTTATCGATGACCACGCAGCCGGATTTCGCAGCCTTAGGCGCATAGATCTTCGTGGCGTCCGAACCCACCGCGAAAAGCGCGATATCCCAGCCGGTGAAGTCGAATGTATCAAGATCCTTGGTCTTGAGGGTTTTGTCACCAAAGCTGATTTCAGTGCCAAGCGACTTGCGGCTGGCAAGTGCAGCAATCTCGTCGACGGGAAATTCCCGTTCAGCGAGGATATTCAGCATTTCGCGGCCCACATTCCCAGTGGCACCGACAACAACGACCCTATAGCCCATTGGTGGTCTCCTTCACGATCAGACAGGGCCAGATAGCCTATCGGCCCGACCAGTTAAAGCGAAAGATATGGGGGTTCAGCCGCCGATCAGGGTGATGCGGGGGTCGCGGGCAATCAGGGCTTCGACAAAGCCGCGCTCGGCGCTAAAATCATGCGGAACCTGCCCGGCAGTGCGGCTGCCGGTAAGGGAAAGCGAGGCGAAAAAATCGAAACCAAAAAGATCTAGCCGCGCAAGGCGGCTTTGGGCAAGAAGGTCAATCATCATAAGGCCAGTCGTGGGCGGTGCGGAAAGCTGGCTGCGCAGGCGCGCAAATTCCGCGACCGGATGCAGGTAAAAGCCGTGCGAGGTGGCGGCGGCCCATGGCAGGCGTTTGCGTTTATGCGACATCCACAAAATACGATTGGGGGCGATACGGGCCAGATCACCGGACCCAATAGCAGTGGCAAGTGCCAGCCAATCGCATCGGCTGCCGTGGGTATGCGGCGCAGGCATCGGCGCGCGGTTGATGCGGATCACGATATCGGCGGCGTCAATGCGCGCGCCCTCTGTCCGGTTCGACAAGGCACGGGCATTGCCCACAAGTGCCACAGATTTCCCGGCAAGTTCCGCCATCAATGCAGCCTGCATGACTGAAAGCCGCATAAGCGCCTGTTCACGACGCAAGATGCGGGCAAGGATGAAGGCCAACCGGTTCATGCCGCCCCGTCCAAAAGGCCGCGATAAAGGCCAACCAATGTGTCGGCCTCAGCCTCTATCCGGTGCTTGGTGACCACATGATCGCGCGCCACCGGACCGGCGGCAGCAAGGCGGGGTCGATCATCGATCCAGTTGCGGATGGCACCGGTCAGGGCGGGCGCATCACCGGGCGGCACAAGGCTGCCAGTGGTGCCTTCCAAAATCAGCGCCTCGAACGCGCCGACACGGGCGCCGATGCTGGGCACGCCGCAGGCCATAGCCTCTAGCGGGGTCAGACCGAATCCTTCCCAGCGCGCCGGGGCTACGAACAGATCAAGGGCCTGATAATGCCGCACCACATCGGACCACGGCAGTTCACCCAAGAAACGCAC
>JBATTI010000176.1:0-7021 GCA_049670445.1 Albidovulum sp.
GCTATACGTTCTTGGAGTGCAAAGCGCGGCTAATTTCCGAGAGGGTTCCTAGGGCTATGCCGATGAGCAGAGGTGATCCGTTTTTATGGAGCATTTTCTTAAAGAAAATCTCTCGAGCCATCTCGTCGTCGATCCCGAACATGCGATAGATGTTCCCAGCAATTGCCAGGGCTGACATCACTACGATCAGGATCGCCGCGGCACGGCAGGTTTTGGTGAAAATCATTCAATACTCCGAAATAGGGATTGGTGCCCAATGAATGCGCGCGCCCCCCTACTGCTCCGGCACCAAAATCTCCCGTTTCCCCACATGGTTCGCCGGGCTGACCAGACCCTGTTCTTCCATCTGCTCGACCAGACGTGCGGCCTTGTTATAGCCGATGGCCAGTTTGCGCTGGATATAGGAGGTGGAGACCTTGCGGTCTTTCAGCACCACGGCGACGGCGGTGTCGTAAAGCGCATCCTCAAGGTCATTGCCGCTGCCACCAAGGCCAAGCACCAGGTCGATATCGGCCTCTTTATCATCATCGGGGCCATCGACGACGCCGGACATATATTCGGGCGGGCCGAAGGATTTCAGGTGGTTGACCACCTCTTCGACTTCCTCATCCGACACAAACGGCCCGTGGATACGCACGATGCGCGAACCGCCGGCCATGTATAGCATGTCGCCCATGCCCAAAAGCTGTTCGGCGCCCTGTTCGCCCAAAATCGTGCGGCTGTCGATCTGTGACGTCACCTGGAAGGAAATCCGGGTGGGGAAGTTGGCCTTGATCGTGCCGGTGATGACATCGACCGAGGGGCGCTGGGTGGCCATGATCAGGTGGATGCCGGAGGCCCGCGCCATCTGCGCCAGACGCTGGATGCAGGCCTCGATCTCTTTGCCCGCGACCATCATGAGGTCGGCCATCTCATCGACGATGACGACGATGACGGGCAGGGTCTTGGGCTCAAACTCATCCGTCTCAAAGATCGGATCGCCGGTTTCCTCGTCAAAGCCGGTCTGGACGGTGCGGCTGAACATCTCGCCATTGGCCAAGGCTTCTTTGACCCGGCCGTTATAGCCGTCGATGTTGCGCACGCCCATTTTCGACATCTTGCGGTAGCGTTCTTCCATCTCGCCCACCACCCATTTCAGGGCGACAACCGCCTTTTTGGGGTCGGTGACGACGGGCGACAAAAGATGCGGGATGCCGTCATAGACACTAAGCTCCAGCATTTTGGGGTCGATCATGATCAGGCGGCATTCCTCGGGGGAAAGCTTGTAAAGCAGGCTGAGGATCATGGTGTTGATCGCCACCGATTTGCCCGAACCGGTGGTCCCGGCGATCAGAAGGTGGGGCATCTTGGCAAGGTTGGCGACAACCGGTTCGCCCGCGATATCCTTGCCCAGGGCCAGCGGCAGGCGCAGGTTGCTGTCGCCAAAGTCGCGGGCCGAAAGGATTTCGCGCAAGACCACCTTTTCGCGGAAGGAATTGGGCAGTTCAATCCCGATCACGGTGCGGCCCGGCACGGTAGACACGCGCGCGGACAATGCGGACATTGAGCGCGCGATATCATCGGCAAGGCCAATGACGCGCGAGGCTTTGAGGCCCGGTGCAGGTTCAAGTTCATACATTGTCACCACGGGGCCGGGGCGGACCGACACGATCTCTCCCTTGACGCCGTAGTCATCGAGCACGGATTCAAGCATGCGGGCGTTTTCCTCCAACGCCTCGTTCGACAATTGCTGACGCTTCACATTCTCGGGGTTTGACAACAGCCCCAAGGGCGGCAACTCATAGCCTTGGCCATTGGCATCATCAAAGCGCAGGCTTGGCTGGGTTTCGGCCTGGGCCTTGCGCGAAGGGGCAAGGGCCTTGCGGGCTGGCATGACGACATTGGGCTTGGCCTCGGACACCTGCGCGCCCGCCTGACGTGCCGGCGCATAGGCCTGATCATCGTCGCTGTCGTCAAGATTGGCAAAGGCGTTGCGGTCCCAGTCAACCTCGGGCGCGTCCCAATCTTCGGTGGCGAGCGGGGCCGCAGCGACGGGGCTGGCAACCACGGGTTCGGCCCGCATCTGCATGGCAGGTTTGCGCAAGGGCGGTTCAACCCGAAGAGCTTGATCAATGGCGCGGGGATCAGTGGCACTGGCCGGTTGATGGCCGCGCGATTTCACCGCATCGGCAATCCGCGAGCGGATGCGGTCAGGGCTTGGTGCCTCGGTGGTCCAGACGGTATCGGCGGGGGTGCGTTCAATCAACTCCGGCTCTGGCGGGGTGCGGTAATCTTGGTCGTGATCCATTTCGGGGTCGATTGCGCGGCGCAAAAGGCCCGGCACGCG
The DNA here is from genome assembly GCA_049670445.1 of Albidovulum sp. Lineage (GTDB taxonomy): Bacteria > Pseudomonadota > Alphaproteobacteria > Rhodobacterales > Rhodobacteraceae > TMP-24. Next base: position 2,327 of record JBATTI010000176.1, read on the forward strand.
GGACAAAAGGCCGCCGGTGGGCGCGGCCGCCTCGGATGCGGGCGCGGCCATCGGTGCATCGGCATAGCGTGGATCGGCGCGCAAGATGGGGGGGGATTTACGCCCGGCACGAGGCCCCGCATCCAGCACCGGATCATCATAAAGCATCGGATCGGCGCGATCTTCGGCCATTGCCGCGCGGCGTGCGCGGTGCATTTCGTGCAAGCCTTGCGCGGTACGCGCCGACATGGCCGCTCCGGTGCCCAACATCCGCATCAACCCGTCGTAGCCCATGATCAGACCAATCAGGCTGCGGCGCAAAATCAGCTGCAATTCGACCCTATCAAAGCCCAAAACGAACAAAAGCATCACCAGGGTCGCCGCACCCAACAAAAGCCCGGTCATCGTCAGGCTGACGCTGCCACTGGCCGGAACCACGCCCAAAAGCGCGCCCAAAACCGTATCGCCAAACAACCCGCCCAGCCCAAAATTCTGGTCCCAGCCCGGCCCGGCCACATGCGCGGCCGCCGTCACCGACATCATCGCCACTGCAATTGGTGCGAAAATTACCCGTGAAACGGCACGATCTTCGCCGCGATGGGTGATAAGCCGCACCCCCCAAACCACAAGTATCAGCGCCAAACCCCAAGACCCGCGTCCGCCGATCACGAACAAGGGCGAGGCTATTGCCGCACCAAAATGGCCCAGAAGGTTTTGCACCGGCTGGTCATTGGCGGTGAACCAGCTTGGGTCTTGCGGCGAATAGCTGGCCAGCATCAGCGCAATCATGACACCCAGCACCAGCAAGATCGCGCCCAGCAATTCCTTGCCGCGCCGCTCTATCGCTGCTTGCATGTCTTGATCCACCAAGGGATCGCGCCGTCTTGCCTGATAAGATGCCATTACTATCCGTCCTTAGGTAAAGATGCAGTCGCGTAGCCTGCCCAGCCCGCGCTGCATTTCGTCTTTTTGCGCAACCAAAGCCACGCGGATATAGTCATTGCCGGGATTCTGGCCGCCCACATCGCGGGCCAGATAGGCGCCGGGCAAGACCCGGACCCCGGTTTCACGCCAAAGCTTGAGGGCTGCCGCTTCGCCATTGCCGATGGTGTCGGGGATGGGTAACCACAAGAAAAACCCGCCCTCGGGGCCCTGATATCCCTGAATTCCGGCAAAAACCTGATCGGAAATGCGGAATTTTTCGGCATAAAGCGCGCGGTTCGCCACCACATGCGCCTCATCCCCCCAAGCCCGTTCGGAAACGCGCTGAATGGGCAGGGGCAGCGGCGCACCGGCATAGTTGCGCAGCTGACGAAAGCGCGCGATCGTCTCAGGCCCGCTTGCCACAAATCCCGACCGTAACCCGGGCAGGTTTGAGCGTTTGGAAAGCGAATGAAACACCGCCACCCGTTCGGGATCCGTGCCAATCTCAGCCGCAGCCTCAAGCGCGCCGGTGGGCGGCGCATCGCGCCAGATTTCACTATAGCATTCATCGGCCAAAAGCGTGAAGCCGTGCTTTTCGGCCAAAACCAGCAGATTCTTGAGGTATTCGCGCGGTGCAACCACCCCTTGCGGGTTGGCAGGTGAACATAAATAGGCCAGCGCCACGCGATTGAGGGTTTCGGCGGGCAGGCTTGCGTAATCGGGCAAAAACCCGGTGGCTGCAGTGGCCGGAACATATATTGGTTCTGCCCCCACACTTAGGGCCGCCGTCGCATAGACCTGATAAAACGGGTTTGGCATCAAGACCACGGGGCGTTTGCCAAGCTTGGTTTCAGGGCAAAGTGCAAGGCAGGCGGCAAACAACCCCTCGCGCGTGCCATTCAGGGCCATGATCCGTTCAGGCCCGAAATCAACGCGGTAGCGCCGTTTGAGCCAGCCGGAAATGGCGGCCAAAAGCTCAGGGGCGCCCTCATTGGGCGGATAAACCGCAAATTCGCCCAGATGCGCTGCCATAACCTCACTCACGAAATCCGGCATCGGATGCCGGGGTTCGCCGATGGTCATCGCAATAGGCTTGCCGCCCGGTTCATGGACGTCAAGCAACTTCCGCAAACGCGGAAACGCGTATTCTGGCAGGTTCGAAAACCGCTCGGGAAACGCCATTGATGCCTCAAACTTCGGGGTCATTGCGCCCCGTTTGAAGCAACTCTAGCCAATCGGCCCGGAGGGGTCCAGAAAAAGCAATGCTTATCAGTGCTTACTGCGCCAATCTGTGGCTTTTACGTCCCTTAGCCTAAAGGCGAAGGGCGGTTTCGGCAGCGGCGCCAAGCCGCAAAAGCCGTTCTTCGCCAAAGGGCTGACCCATCAGCGTGATCCCGGCCGAAGGCGTGGCCGTGGGCAGGGTAAGCGCCGAAAGCCCCAAGATATTGCCGATCCGAGTGTTGCGCAGCGCCATCAGGTTTTCTGAGATGAAATAGGCGTGGTCTTCTAGCAACCGGGCGGCATTTGGCGGCATGATCGGCGATGTTGGCAGCAAGACCGCATCGTACCCGGCCGTGTGTTCGGCCCAGACCTTGCGCCCCTGCTGCACCTTTTGCCAACCAGCCACAAAATCAGCGCCCTTGGTGGTGCGCCCGGCGCGAAACCGTTCGCAGATCGGCGCAAACATCTTGTCGGGTGCGTCCTCAATCACATCGCGCCAGGTTGCATAGGCTTCGGTGGTGAACAGCGGCCCCGCGCTTTGGATAAGGTCGGTCAGATCGGCCATTGTGCGACGTTCAATCACCGCGCCATGGGCGGCCAAGCGCAACAATGCCTCTTCAAACGCCGCCAAGGGCGCATCGCGGCAATCTTCCAAAGCCACTGTCTCAAGCACCATGAAACGCGCGCCCTTCAGGCTGGCGCCGCGCAGATCTGCGGGCTTTGTGCCTTCAAACGCCGCCAGCATCAGGGCGGCATCTTCGACATTGCGGGTCAGCGGCCCGATGGTGTCGAAACTGGCCACCAATGGCACAACCCCATCAAGCGACAGCCGCCCCGAGGTGGTCTTAAGCCCGACCAGATCGTTCCACGCCGCCGGAATCCGCACCGACCCGCCGGTATCGGACCCAACCGCCGCCGCCGCCAGCGCGAATGCCACCGAGGCAGCCGCCCCCGATGAGGACCCGCCCGGCACCAATGCGGGATCATGCAGATTGGGCGGCGTTGCGGTCATCGGGTTCAGCCCAAGGCCGGAAAAGGCCAGTTCGGTCATATGGGTTTTGCCAAGGCAGATAAGACCCTGGGCGGTGGCATTGCGCAAAACTGCGGCGTCACGGCCTGGCACCCGGTCTTCAAGCAACAGCGATCCCGCCTCGGTCGCGACACCTGCCGTATCGACCAGATCTTTCCAAGACACCGGCACCCCATCAAGCGCAGACAGCCTTTGCCCGGCCTTGGCGCGCTTGGCGGCGGCGTCAGCCTCGGCCAGCGCGCGGTCTTCGGTCAGGCGGGCATAGATGCGGGGCCCCGCGTCATGCGATTTGATCGCGTTAAGGTACTCTTCGGTCAAGGCAATGGGATCAATGGCACCGCGGCTGATGGCCCGGCCCAGATCCCCCGCTGTCATATTGCGCCATTCGGTCATATTTTGCCCCCTTGTCTGACCGGACGGTAGCGGCAAGGCGGCGCATGGACAATCCCGCCTTGCGCGGGCGATAGTGGATAGATGGAATTTGATGCAGATGTGATTGTTGTGGGCGGCGGGCTGAATGGCCCGGCTTTGGCTTTGGCGCTGGCCGGGGCGGGGATGCGCGTTACCGTGATTGATGCCCAACCGGCCCGCGCCCGCGCCGATGCGGCCTTTGACGGGCGCGCCTATGCGCTGGCGATTGCGTCAAAACGCTTGCTTCAGGCGATTGGCGTTTGGGGCGCGGTCGCGGGCGACACCCAACCGATCCTTAAGATCAGCGCAAGCGACGGGCGGGCGGGCGAGGGGCCATCGCCGCATGTCTTGCAATTCGATTCCGCCGAGCTTGAGGAAGGCCCGATGGGCTTCATGCTTGAGGATCGCCACCTTTATGCGGCGTTTCTGGCGGCGATTGGCCAGGCGCCGGGGCTGACCCATATTCCGGGCACCACAGTGGTGGCGCAAAGGCCGTTGGCCGCGGGTATGGAAGTGACACTTGACGATGGCCACCGTTTGATCGGCCGGGTCTTGATCGGATGCGACGGGCGCAGTTCCGGCACCGCCAGCCGCGCCGGTATTACGCGCACGGGCCATGGCTATGGACAGGTAGCGCTGGTATGCGCGGTCACACATGCGCGGCCCCATCACGGGATTGCGCATCAGTTCTTCATGCCCGGTGGCCCCTTGGCGATATTGCCGCTGACCGGCAATCGGTCATCCATCGTCTGGAGCGAAAGCGCGCAAAGTGCGCAAGCGATTGCCGCATTGGATGACGCGGCATTCCTTGAGGTTTTGCGCCCGCGCTTTGGCGAATTTTTGGGCGATATCAGCCTGGCCGGGCCGCGCTTCAGCTATCCGCTAAGCCTGACGCTTGCCGATCGCTATACGGCCGCACGGCTGGCGCTGGTCGGCGATGCGGCGCACGGGGTCCACCCCATCGCGGGGCAGGGGCTGAACCTTGGCCTGCGCGATGTTGCAGCCTTGGCCGAGGTGCTGGTGGGTGCCAAAAGGCGCGGCGAAGATATTGGTGCTTCGGACGTCCTTGAACGCTATCAAAGCTGGCGGCGGTTTGATGCGACCACGCTTGCGCTGGGCATGGACGGGAT
>JBATTI010000177.1:0-4748 GCA_049670445.1 Albidovulum sp.
AATTTGCGGGCCGTGGCGATGTAGCTGACGTCGGTCGCCTCTTGGCGGGTGAAAACCGGGAAATCATCCAGCCCAAGCACCTGTGCGCGCTTGATCTCGGCATCCCAATAGGCACCTTTCACCAGACGGATCATGATCTTGCGGTCATGGCGGGTGGCCAGATCGTAGAGCCAGTCGATGGTGGCCCCGGCGCGGCGGCCGTAGGCCTGCACAACCACGCCAAACCCGTGCCAACCGGTAAGCTCGGGGTCGGACATCACCGCCTCTATCACCTTCAGCGACAGGGTCAGGCGATCTGCCTCTTCCGCGTCGATGTTGAAGCCCATGCGGGCGCGGGCGGCCTGACGGGCAAGATCGCGGACCACGGGCACCAGTTCGGCCATGACGCGGGCCTCTTGTGCGACCTCATAGCGGGGGTGAAGGGCCGAAAGTTTGACGGATATTCCGGGGTTTGCGCCAATATCATCGCTGCGGCAGGCCGCAGCGATCGCGGCGATGGCGGCGGCGTAGGATTTGGCATAGCGCTGGGCATCGTGGGCGGTTTTGGCGGCCTCGCCCAGCATGTCATAGGAATAGCTGTAGCCTTGCGTCTCCATCTCGGCGGCGCGTTTCATGGCTGTGGTGATGGTTTCACCCAAGACGAATTGCTTGCCCATTTCCTTCATCGCGCGCGCCACCGCCTTGCGGATCACAGGCTCGCCCAGACGCCGGACAGCGGCGCGCAGATGGCCTGCCACGCCGGGTTCTTTTTCTTCCAGTACCTTGCCGGTCAGCAAAAGCGCCCAGGTCGAGGCATTGACCAGAGGTGAGGCGGAATGGCCCAGATGGCGGCCCCAGTTCGAGGGCGCGATCTTGTCTTCAATCAGCGCATCCATGGTTTCGGCATCGGGGACGCGCAACAGCGCCTCGGCCAGACACATGAGCGAGATGCCTTCCTCGGTCGAAAGCCCGTATTCGGCCAAGAACACCTCCATCAGGCCGGGGCGGACATCGGCGCGGATCTTGCGCACCAGATCGGCCCCGGCGGCGGCGATGCGGGTGCGGGCGGCGGCATCCAGCCCGGCATCGGCGATCAACTGCGCGAGCAGAGGTGCTTCGGGGGTAAGGCTTCCAGCCTCAAGCGCGGTCCAAAGGGTTTGGGTGTGATCGGTCGAATTGGTTGGCATGGGGCATACTCCGGGATTTGGACCATTATACCGGTTTCATTATAGGCAATCCTACCATATCATAGCCAATTGATAGGCATATGGACCATTCTTGTCATGAAAAACAGATCAACCTATGCGCCCGATCTGGACCGCTTCGACAATGCGATTGTTGAGGCCCTTGCCGGGGATGGCCGTATGGCGGTGACGGAATTGGCGCGGCGCATCGGGCTTAGCAAGACACCGACGCAGGCACGGGTGAAACGGCTGGAAGAAACCGGGGTGATTGCGGGCTACCGCGCGGTGCTTAGCCCGATCCGCATGGGGCTTGCGCATGTGGCCTTTGTGGAGGTGCGGTTATCGGATACCCGTGAGGCTGCCTTGCAGGCCTTCAACCGCGCGGTGCAAGGCGTGCCCGAGATCGAGGAATGCCATATGATGGCCTCGGCTTTTGACTACCTTTTGAAGGTGCGCACCGGTGATATCAGCGATTACCGGCGGATATTGGGGGAACGTATTTCGGCACTGCCGCATGTTGCCTCCACCTCAACCTATGTGGCGATGGAGGCGGTCAAGGAAACCGGGTTATGAGGTTTGATGCGGCGCGTTGAATGCGACTTCTGGCACGAGGGCCTGCGGTTATCGACATGCTGCAAGAAGCGTATTGTTCACAGGCTTTTGTGGCGTTACTGAGGGCGCGGGCCCAAAGATGCGGCCCAAGGCGCTGTGCGGGCGTGCTGGAATGGTAGACAGACCAGACTTAAAATCTGAGGGGCGTATGCCCGTGTGGGTTCGAGTCCCACCGCCCGCACCAATATTTATGCAATCATATCAAAATCTTGCAACCGGTGCGTGGTTGCCGTGCGGCTGTTTCGAACGCCCGCGGGCGTGGGTAGGCTACGGTTTGATGTTTGCCGAAACCCAGGCGGATGCATCTTCGATGCGGCCCCCGCCTGAAAGATATTCCGCGATGATTTCATCCAGCCGGGATTTGCCGAAAGACGCAAAATGCCCGCCGTGAACCGTGGTGACGGGCAGGTCTTGCAGCCGCCTGAGCGACGCATCAAGCTGCTTGGGGTTCGAATGATACAAGTTATCCAAAAGCGCGCCATCATAGACGACATCGCCGCTGAAAAGTGTGCCCGTGGCTTCTTCGAAAAGTGCGATTGATCCCGGCGAATGGCCAGGCAGGTGGAAGATCTTGAAGAGCCGGTCGCCAAGGTCAAAAACATCGCCCTCGTCCAGGGTCTGGGTCAGCGGGGCGGGGGTGACGGTGAAATCCTGATGGCGAAAGCCTTGCCAGGGCAAAGCGGTGAAGGTTTCTGCGATAAGATAGCCGCTGTCTGCCACCGTGTTTTGGGCATTGGGGGCGGCAATGATCGCGGCCTCTGACGCATGGCCGCAGCGGTGGTCAAACTGATGCAAACCGCCGGCGTGATCAAAGTGGCAATGGGTCATGACGGCGGTGATCGGGCGTTCGGCAAGGCGCGCCACCTCTTTGACAAGCGGGCGAAGGCCAAGCCCGGTGTCGATGATGAGATCGCGGTCACGGCCGCGCACATGCCATATGTTGCACCGCAACCAAGGTGCCACGTGTTTTTCGCGAATCAGGCGGATATCGTCTGAAACGTTCAAGACTTCATACCAGTCCAATGCCACGGGCTTGGTCATGTTCGTGTCCCCTGATGCCGCCGACCTGGGCTTTATGCACAAGGTATAACACCCAAAGCGTATTAACTATAAGCCGTGATCACCTGACGCTGCCTGAAATGAAAGATTTCAACGCGTTAGGGGGGTGCCTGATGTTTCAGGGTCGTGTCGAAATGCAATCGGGTAGGCGCATGACAGCGTTTGATCACCATCTTGCGGGGTGACGGGGCCCCGGCATGAGGCCCCGTGCCATTTGGGTTTACTGGCTTTCGCTCATCTTGAGCGCTTCTGCGAGCGAGCTTGATACAATGTCGTACCACTCACCGGTTTCGCGCATCTCCCGCATCCCGTTGTTCAGCATTGTCAAACCTTCGCGGCCACGCGGATTGGATTTCATCGACATTGCGGCAATCGCCTGAACGCTGGAGTTATACGAATTCTCGATCAGCAGTTTGCCGTCTTCGCCCAGCTCTTTCAAAAGCGGCTCAACCGCCTGGGTCTCAAAGCTCACGACATCATAGGTGCCATCCAGAACCCCTTGCAGGCAGTCGATCGCAAAAGGAGGGGGGGGCGCAATCTTGACCACAGGCTCAATCAGGCCGACCGCGTCAAGATCATGGTTGGAGTAGCCTTCGGGGCGGCAGATATGCGCGCCTTTGTAATCATCGAAACTGGTGGCGGCGGCCCATTTGGTGCCCTCTTTGGCGTAAAAGCCGAAGACAGCATCATAAAGCGAGTCCGAGAAGTCATAGGTTTCGCAAAACTCAATGCTTTCGGCTGAAAGGCCAGAGGCCGCGCAATCGGGAACATACCAGGCGATATCAAAGTCAAAGGCACCCGAGGGCAAAAGCACATCGGTATGCGAACCCCAATCATCAATCCAGCTGATGTTGAAGTTGCGGTTGTTTCCGGCCCGTTTCATCGCGGTTGAGGTCAGACGAATAAGAAAGCCGCCACCAGAGAGGTTTTCATCGGTGAAGGGGGTCCAGTCCCCGCCGGTCAGGATCTTGATCGTTGGGCGGTAGGCGCCGGAATCATCGAGCGTATCCGAGCCGGTTTTGGATTCGTCTGCCGAGATTGCTGCCAATTCGGCTGTATCCGTGCGGCGACCATCTTCGCAAGGTATGGCAATTTCGGTTCCGGGCTGAAGCTTGCTTGGATTTTTGATCACGGCGGCATTGGCGTTGAAGATCAGCTGGAATTCCAGACGACCATAAGCGGCGAATGAGATTGACCCCAATGTATCGCCGTCCTTGATCGTATAGCTCTTGCAGGCCTCTTGCGCGGCTGCGGGTAATGCCAGACTTGTCGCCAAAAGGCAGGCTGGCAGCAACCAGCGGGCATTTCTCGAAAAGATCATGTTGGTACTCCGTTTTTGGTCGCGCATAAGCTTCAAAGATTTTGACGCGAATGGATTAAGACGTGTCGTTTGTGCTATTCTACGTTTCCATTTTGATTGAAAATGGGGCGACAATTTGACATTGTTCGCATTTGATCAAGGAAATGATCAAAAAAACGGATATGCTTACCAAAAGAACGCGAAGGAAAAAGGCAGCAGTTTGCAAAACTGGCCTGAACGCCTTGCATCGCCCGGCCGATTGACTGGCCTGCTGTCAATGAGGGGTTTTCTTGTGGGGCAGAGGTCGTCGCTATCGGGACGCAGCCTGTGGCCAGTTCAGAGGCAAAGGCGAAAACCGCCTTTGCCGTTCTTATGAAGATGCAGGCTTAGAGCCCCGGATAGAGTGGATATTTGCGGCACAGGTCTGTGACTTCGGCGCGAACCTCGGCCTCGACGTTGCTGTTGGCCTCTTCGCCGTTGGCGGCCAGCCCGTCGACGACCTTGACGATCATCCGGGCGATATTGCGGAAATCAGCCTCGTCAAAGCCGCGGGTGGTGCCGGCCGGCGTGCCAAGGCGGATGCCGGAGGTCACGAAGGGCTTTTCGGGGTCAAA
>JBATTI010000178.1:0-1702 GCA_049670445.1 Albidovulum sp.
GATCGCCATCAGGCGGTCCATGTCGCAGATATGGCCGCGCATGTGGCTGACCATCAGGGCCCTGGCCCCCGAAGTGGCGGCCTTTTGGGCCAGATCATCCAGATCAATCGTCAGATCTTCAGTGGTCTCCACATAGACCGGCTGCGCGCCCACCGCTGCGATGGCACCGGGAACCGGGGCAAGGGTGAACGCATTGGTCAGCACCTTGTCACCCGCACCGATCCCAAGCGCCCTAAGCGCCGCCCCCATCGCATAGCCGCCCGAGGCAATGGCAAGACAGTAACGCGCGCCGGTGAAGGCGGCGAACTCTTCCTCCAATGCGGCGGTGTGGCTGATCTCATCGCCCACGGTGTTGTAGCGGTGCAAACGGCCGTGGCGCATCACCTCTATGGCAGCCTCAATCCCCGCTTCGGGGATTGGTTCTTGTTGGGTAAAGGGCTTGGTGAATTTCTCGGTCATGACAAAAGGCTTTCTTGGGTAGGTAACAGGCGTTCGGCAAGGTCCGGCAGATCGTCAAAATGATCCAATAGCGCATCAGGGGCCAGACGCGATACCCCTGCCCCTTCCGGCCCGAAGGTGACTAGTGCCACCGGCACGCCAGCGTTAAGGCCAGTTTGGCGGTCGGTTTCCGTGTCGCCAATAAGGATGGATTGGTTTACCGCCCCGCCCGTACGCGTCACCGCCAGCGCGTAAGGTGCGGGGTCGGGCTTGCGCTGCGGCAAGGTGTCCGCACCGACGAGCGAGGCGAAAAGATCGCGTACGCCAAGGCGCGTCATCAGGATTTCGGCCAGCCTTTCGGGCTTGTTGGTGCAGATGCCTGTGCGAAAACCCGCCGCATGCAGCGCCCTCACGGCATCGATCGCGCCGGGATAAAGTTGGGTTTCGCGGTCGATTGTTTCCTCATAGGCGTCAAGCAAGATCGGATATTGGGCATCTATCAGCGCCTCATCCGACCCGCCCAATCTAGAAAAACCCAAGCGCAACATCGCGCGGCCACCGTGAAACGCCGTCAGCTTATCGCCGGCCGGATCAAGCATATTGCCATGCCCAAGCCTTTTAAAACAGGCATTTGCAGCCGAAATCAGATCGGCAGAGGTATCGGCCAACGTCCCGTCAAGATCGAATATCACCGTGCGCAAAAGACCCCCTTGGGGCGCAGACGCGCCCGTTGTAACCTGTCGTAAGGCTTTGTGATGCCATTTCTCTTGCGACATCGCCGGTCATGGGTAAAACGAGCGCAACAGGAATAAAAGAAGAGTTTCATGGCAAGCGCATTGATTATCCTCGCGGCGGGGCAAGGGACACGGATGAATTCCGACCTGCCAAAGGTCTTGCACAAGGTGGCTGGCGCGCCGCTTTTGGTGCATGCGATGCGCGCAGGCGCCCAGCTTGAACCTGAACACTGCATAGTCGTGGCTGGCCACGGCTCCGATCTGGTGACAGCGGCGGCCAAGGCCTATGACGCCACCACCAAGGTGGTCTTGCAGACCGAACAGCTTGGCACCGGCCATGCGGTCGCACAGGCCCTGCCCGCGCTTGAAGGCTTCACCGGCAAGGTCATCGTTCTTTATGGCGACACCCCTTTCATTCAGCCGGGGACGCTGTCGAAGATGCTTGCCGCCAAGGCCGATGTGGTCGTGCTTGGCTTTCGCTCAGACCCCTCAACCCGCTACGGGCGGCTGGTGGCTGAAGGCGACAGCCT
>JBATTI010000179.1:0-14156 GCA_049670445.1 Albidovulum sp.
CAGCGCTGGCGGGCCAGCGCGCGGCATTGGGGTATGACGATGACTAAGCCAGATCATAAGAATGAGCGGGCGGTGGATGCGGCCTTTGCATCATTGCGGGCCAACCCGCCGCACCCTTCAAGCGAACTAGTCGACAAGGTATTGGCGCGGGCACTGGCAGAGCAGCCGGTGCTTGAGGGGGCCAGGGTTTACGCGGAAGCTGAGGCTCTGCCGGGGTTTTGGGCAGAAGTCCTGGGGATATTTGGCGGCTGGCGGGGGGCCGGCGGGCTGACCACGGCGATGGTGGTCGGGCTGGTGATTGGCCTAAGTGGCACGGTTCAGTTGCCGATCTATGAGGCCACGGATGAAGTGTTGGATCTGATGCCCGGTGGAACCGAGATTTTCGCGGAAATCAACGTGGAGAATGAAAATGGCTGACGGTCAAAACCAAGAAATGGGCACACCCGTGGCGCCAAGAAAAATCAGCCGTACCTTGCGGGTCATTTTGGTTTTTTCCCTGGGGTTTAACCTTTTGATTGTCGGGCTTTGGGCCGGAGCGGCGATGAGCGGGCATGGTCGGGCGATGCACCGGATGGCGATGGATGTGGGGTTCGGGCCTTTGACCATGGCCTTGTCGCGCGAGGATCGGAAATCGATGCGTCAGGCCTTTTTGCGCGATATGCCGGATCTGGACGCGGGAAGGCAGGCAGCCGCGCTTGATTTTGCCGATCTGGTTGCGGCCCTGAAGGCAGAGCCATGGGATAGAGCCGCCGCGGAAGCGGCATTGCTGCGGCAAGGCATGCGCAGCGAAGCGCGGCTTGAGCATGGGCGGGAGGTGTTGTTGCGCCATATCGCGGGATTGTCGTCGGCAGAGCGGCAGGCATTCGCCGAACGCATTGAAAAAGCCCTGACCCGGCATCGACGCCGGGGCGGTTAGGGCCCCGGTTGCGCTTTGTAAAACCGGGCCCGCCGGTGGGTCAGCCCCGACAATGGGTCATGCTCAGGCGGCGGTACGATCGACGGTTACCTGATTGCGGCCTTCCGCTTTGGCGGCAAGTAACGCCTTGTCGGCACGTTCTAACATTTCCTCGACGGGTAGTTCGCTGCCCCCGACGCCGCTAATTGCAAGCCCTATCGACAAGGTGACCGAAACGTTTCGCCCGCTTGGTGCCTGAATTGGCTGGTCCGCCACAGCCCGGCGCAGCCGCTCGGCGGTGGCATGGGCCGCTTCGATGCTGGTGTCGGGCAAAACCGCCAAGAACTCTTCCCCGCCGATTCTTGCGACAAGATCAACGGTTCTGAGATTGTCGCGCAACCTTTCGGCCACGGTTGCCAGAACCGCGTCGCCCGTTGCATGGCCGAACGTGTCATTCACCAGTTTGAAGCGGTCAAGATCAATCAAAAGCACGGCGAAGGTGTGACCGGCCTCATGCGCGTTTTGGGCGATGCGCTTCAGATGCGGAAGTGCATAACGCCGGTTGTGAAGGCCGGTAAGCGGGTCTGTCATCGCCAGGCGCAACCCATCGGCAAGGGACACCCGCAGCCTGTCTGACTGCCTTTTGCGGCGCAATTGGGTTTGCAGACGCAGCGCCATTTCGGCCGGCTCCATCTTGGATTCGAACAAATCATTGGCACCAAGATCAAGGGCCATTGCCGATGCGTCACGTGATCCATCGGGCAGTACCAGACAGACAGCCGAATGACGCGTCGCTGGGCGCGAGCGCAGTTCAGACATGAAGCGCAAACCATCACCAGGGCGCAAAAGATCGGCGCTTACAACAAAGGTATCGGGCACTTCATCTTCGGCAAGATCGCCCAAGGCGCAGTCGCGGTCCATCACAACCAGACGGTCGCTAAGATAAGGTTCAAGCGCACGTTTCCATGCAGAGGCAGTTTCAGCCCGGTTGGCCACGAGGCCGATCAGGCCGGGGCCTTCGAATGTCGGCGCTGCTTCGGCAAAGCCAAGTTCGCGGTAGGTGCTGTCGTGCAGGTCGGTATGGCGCTGGGTATCGCGGGCGCGCAAAAGGCTGCGCAGCCGCGCAAGCAAGACAAGTTCATCCAGCGGTTTCCAGAACACATCTTCCGCCCCGGCGCGCAGTGCCTCCAGCCGATTTGCGGGGTCTTGAAAAGCGGTGATCATCACCACCGGGATATCACGGGTCGCGGGATCTTCCTTGAGGCGCTTGCAGACTTCAATTCCGCAGATATCGGGAAGCTCCATATCAAGCAGGATAAGATCTGGGTGGATTTGGCTTGCAAGTTTAAGCGCATCATTGCCATTGGCGGCTTGAATCGTCTCATAGTAAGCTGAGGCAAGCTTGACCTTCAGCACGATGCGGTTTGTCGCAACATCATCAACGATGAGGATTTTTCCCGCCATTTCGATTCCTCTTTTCTGTCGATAGCAATTTAAATTGCATTCGTTGCGCTCATCATTCGTTTGCAATGGTTAAGAAATGATTGCCAAATGCGCTCCAACGCGCTGTCTCGGCTGATAAAGGAGCCAAATCGTGACCTATAAGCGGGAAAACGCCGAGACTGTTGCGCTGAAGGCCTTGGCTTGGCTTGCCGAAAATGACGAGCTTTTGCCGAATTTCATGGCAACGACGGGTCTGGGTGTGGATGAGTTGCGCAGCCGCGCGCAAGACCCAGAGTTGCTGGCCTCGGTGCTGGATTATATCTTGATGGATGACGCTTGGGTGGCAGGGTTTTGTGAGACGGAAGGCTTGCCATACGAAAGCCTGATGGGGGTGCGCCAAGCGCTTCCGGGGGGCGAGCAGATTCATTGGACCTGAAGCGGTGAAGCGCAGGCTTGCGGGCTGCTGCAAAATCGGCCAGCTTGCGCGGTGAAACCACTGACAGGACCGCCCATGCCCGCTGTAACCGGATTGCTTTTTGACAAGGATGGCACGCTTTTCGATTTTCGCGCCACATGGGGCGGATGGACCGCGCGTTTGATCAAGGAACTGGCCGAAGGCGACGATGACTTGGCCGCGCGGCTATACAAGATTTTGGGATATATTCCGCAATCACAAGACTTTCAGCCTGACAGCCCGGTGATCGCGCAAACGGTCGCCGAAATTCGTGACCGGCTTTTGCCAGAGCTGCCCGGCTGGGACGGCGAGATTCTGTTGGAGCGGATGAACGAGCTTGCCGTGCAAAATACGATGGTAGAGGCCGTGCCATTGGCCCCGCTTTTTGCCGCATTCAAAAGGGCAGGCCTGAAGATCGGGCTGGCCACCAATGATGCCGAAGCCCCAGCGCGCGCGCATCTCGAACGCGCGGGCATTGCGACGGATTTTGACTTTGTTGCAGGTTTCGATAGCGGCTGGGGCGGCAAACCCGCGACTGGGCAGATGCAGGCTTTCTTGCGCCAGACCGGATTGCGGGCCGAAAATGTCGCGATGGTCGGCGATAGTTTGCATGACCTTGAAGCAGGGCGCGCGGCGGGTATGCGCAGGGTCGCGGTGTTAAGCGGGATCGCCTCTGGTTCGGATCTGGCCCCGCATGCGGATGTGGTATTGGCCGATATCGGCGCCTTGGTTGAATGGGTCGCCACGCAAGCGAATTCGCAACAAGCCGACTGATTGGTCAAATACGACACCGGGGCGTCGCAAAGCTTGGCGAAGCAATCGCAAAGCAGGCTCAATTCTTGTGTATCAAACGAGAGGTGAGCCATGGCCGATGATCTGAGACGTAAACGTGCAGGCGGGCGTGCGGGCAATGCCCTTCGGGCAGGCACCCGCGCGATTGACCAAATGCCATGGCGCATCCCCTATAACCACGACCGCCCGACAGAACCGATGGGCGAAGACGGGGTGCAAGCGATCCACAAGGGCGCAATGCGCATCCTGAAAGACATCGGCATTCGTTTCCTGAATGACGAGGCGCTTGAGATTTTTGCGCAAGCTGGCCTTAAGGTTGAAGGCGAGACGGTTTTCATGGACGAAGACTTCGTCATGGAAATGATCGCGCGCGCGCCGTCCGAATTTTCCGTGACACCGCGAAACCCAGCCCGCGCATTGCCCTTTGGCGGCAAGAATCTGCTGTTTGGCAATGTGTCCTCACCGCCGAATTACTGGGATATGGAACGCGGCAAGGTCTCGGGCTTTCAGGAAGGGTTTCGGGATTTCATCAAGCTGACCCAGTATTTCAACTGCATCCATTTCGCCGGGGGCTATCCAGTTGAACCGATTGATGTGCACCCGTCGATACGTCACCTTGAATGCCTATATGATAAGCTGGTTCTTACCGACAAGGTCGTGCATGCCTATGCGCTGGGCAAAGAGCGGATCGAAGACGGGATGGAGATGGTGCGGATTGCAGCCGGCCTGAGCCATGAAGATTTCCGCGCGCGCGCACATATGTTCACCAATATTAACTCGGTCTCGCCGCTGAAGCACGATTTCCCCATGATTGATGGCGCGCTTAGGATGGCGCGCGCGGGGCAAGCCGTGATCGTGACGCCCTTCACCCTGGCGGGCGCCATGGCGCCGGTGACCATGACGGGCGCTGTGACCTTGTCAATTGCCGAAGCACTGGCCGCGATAGCGCTGTTGCAATATGTGGCACCCGGATCGCCCAGCATGATTGGCACTTTCACTTCGAATGTGGATATGAAATCGGGCGCGCCGGCCTTTGGCACGCCAGAATATATGCGTGCGACCCAGGTTACCGGGCAGATGGCGCGGTTTTATGGACTTCCGATGCGATCATCCGGGGTCTGTGCGGCCAATGTGCCTGATGGTCAGGCCATGTGGGAGACCAGCAATTCGCTTTGGGCGGCCGTACAATCGGGCACCAACGTGGTTTATCACGCGGCAGGCTGGCTTGAAGGCGGGCTGATCGCCAGCCCTGAGAAGTTCGTGATGGACTGCGAAGTGCTGCAGATGATCCAGCGCTATATGGAGCCAGAGGTTTGGGCGACGACGCCCGAGGATATTGCGATTGAAACCATCGCCGAAGTTGGCCCCGACGGCCATTATTTTGGCTGCCAGCATACGCAAGACCGCTATACCAAGGCGTTTTACGCGCCGATTGTCAGTGACTGGCGCAATTACGAGGCCTGGCAGATTGATGGTTCGGCATGGACGGCAGAGCGCGCGCACCGGATTTTCAAAGAAATTATTGCTGAGTTTGAGGCACCGGTGATGGATTCGGGCCATCAAGAAGAACTCAAGGACTTTGTCGCGCGGCGGAAGACCGAAGGTGGCGCGCCTACCGACTTTTGAGCCTGTCTCGATCAAGGGATCTCTGATCTGAAGGGGGTGTATGAGGCGCGTTGCGCGCCTCATACACCAGCCATCCCTCTCGTGCCCTTCGCGGTGCGAAGGCCCCTCGGTACTATTGCGCGCTGAAAATCGGTGGCACTTTGGTGTAACTTCGAAAACCCCAGATCGCTTTGATCTTTCTTAACCGCTGCGGGTTAGCATGTGGAGCGGGTAAATAGGGATTGACGATGCACGGACTTATCAACCGAGCCATCCAGAATTTCTTGGGGGACACTTACGGTGACATGCTTTGGCATGCCGTGGCCGAAGAGGCGGGCGTGGGCGCGCAAGGGTTTGAGGCGATGTTACGCTATGAAGATGCGGTGACCGATGCCGTCTTGGACGCAGCCTCGCGCCAGCTTGCAAAGCCGCGCGAGGCGTTGCTGGAAGATTTGGGTATGTTTTTGGTTTCGCTTGAACCCTTGCGACGGTTGATGCGCTTTGGTGGCGTCGATTACGTGGACTTTCTAAGTTCACTGGATGAACTGCGGGACCGGGCGCGCCTTGCGGTGTCTGATCTTGATATGCCAGATCTTACCCTGACCGCGCGCGGGGCCAATCACTTTGTCCTAAGCTGCCGGGCCGCACACCCCGGTTTTGCGCCGGTTTTTACCGGTGTCTTAAGGGCAATGGCTGATGATTACGGCGCGCTGGCTTTGATTGATCTTGGCCCCGAGGAAGATGGCGAAGGCAAGATCGCGATTGAGCTGTTGCAAAGCCAGTTTGCCTCGGGCCGCCGGTTTGATCTGGCCAGACCGGAGGCTTCGTGATGGACGGTCATGCAGTCAATGATGCAGCACTTGTGGGTGCGGATGCCTTGGGTCGGTTGATGCCTATGTATCTTTGGGTTACGCCGACCGGCCTGATCCGTGCGGCTGGCCCGACCTTGACAAAACTCTGTGGCTCGCGGCCCCTGATGGGGCAACGGTTCCTGGACCGGTTTGAGGTTGATAAACCGCGCGAGTTGAACAGCATGGCTGACGTGCAAGACTTTGAAGGGCAAAGAATTCTTTTGCGTCTGCGCGATGGGGCCGAAACCAGCCTGCGCGGGCAGGCCCAACCTTTAAGCGGTGGGCAAGGGTGGCTGTTGAACCTGTCTTTCGGGATTGCGGTCGCGGAAGCCGTGCGCGACCATGCGCTGACCAATGCCGATTTCGCGCCCACCGATCTGACCGTCGAGTTGCTGTATCTGACCGAGGTGAAAGAGGCGGTCATGGGCGAGCTTGCCGGGTTGAACCGGCGGTTGGAAGCGGCGCGGGCGGCATCAGAAGCGCAAGCACTAAGCGATGCGCTGACCGGGCTTGCAAACCGACGCGCACTTGATACCGATCTGGCGCGTGCCGCCAATCTTGCCGCGCGCGGCAAGACGACTTTCGCTCTTTTGCACCTTGATCTGGATTTCTTCAAGGCGGTGAATGACACGATGGGCCATGCGGCAGGGGATTGGGTGCTGGCAGAAACGGCCAAGGTGTTGCGCAAGGAAACGCGTGAGTCCGACATGGTCGCGCGGGTTGGAGGGGATGAGTTCGTGATCATCTTGCATGGCGAATCCGATGCTGAACACGTGGCCATGGTCGGCGCGCGGATCATATCCGAACTTGAGCGCCCAATCATCTTTGAGGGGGAGCCGTGCAAGATTTCGGGGTCAATCGGGGCAACGCTTTCGACGTTTTACCCCCAACCCGATCCCGAGAAGATGCATGCTGATGCGGATGAAGCACTTTATGCCTCAAAACGCGGCGGCCGGGGGCGATGCACCCTGTTTGTGGGGCCATAAGCAAAGCACCGCCCAGAGAATCAACAATCATGCGACGCGTCTGTTTTGGCGTGTTGCAATCGGCTATCGTGACCGCATGAGCGTTATCATGCCCCGCCAGCGGGGGCCGAATTCTTGGCCAAAACGAAAGAGACGGGTTTGAAACCAATCGCGGCTAGCCGGTGGTGGGGACCACGACCCCATCTTGGATTTTTGGCATTCATCGGCCTTGCGTTCCTGGCGGCGGGCGGCGCATCGGCCAAAATTCGAGATTGCGAAGCCAATCTTGCGGGCCAGGTGATGACCCTGCAATTCGACACCGAATCCGTGGAATATCGTTCGCTGCGCGAAAATTGGAGCCCGTTTGCCCCAAAATGCCCGAGTGAGGCGGTGATCGCCAGATTGCTGCCCGATACAAAACCTGAAGACCGGCGGGCCTATTGCCTTTTGTCGAATAAAAAAACCGGGGCCTATCTTGCGGCGGTGGTCGGGCGTGGTGACCGCTTTGGGCGCTGCAAAGAAGAAGGCTTGGTTTGCAGGGCGGTCAACGGCGCCAAGGATTACACCAAAGGCAAGGCCGTTGACGCCAAAGAGACAATATTGGGTTCAAGAGCGTCACTGACGGCGACGGGGGTGGACTTGGCCACGCGCGGTTCTGGCGCGATGGTGTTGAGCGGCACTGCGGGGAATATTGCGGGTGTATTGAACGCGGGGGTCACGTCCGCGGTGGAAATCGCCAGCGCGCCGGCTGTGCTTGGCGGTGTTGCCGCAGGTGCCGTCGTGATTGGCGGCGCATTGCTGATTTGCCGCGAATAGGCGATGCGCCCACAGCGCTACGGCTGCAAGGTATTTCCTGTTCAAGAGACGGCCCCTGGCGGAGCGCGTTTCGCGTTACATGTTCATCATCTAACCCCGCCTGAAATCAAAGATTTCAACGTGTTAGATGAGACTTGATGTATCAGGTCAAACGCGAAACGATTTAGCCTTGCAGCGTTCTGACCCCATAGCCTTCACCGCGTGCTTTCATCGCCTCGACGGCCGCTATGCTGGCCGCGGCCGTGGTGAAATAGGGGATCTTGTCGTAAAGGGCGACGGCGCGGATGTCGCGGCTGTCAGATACGGCCTGATTGCCTTCGGTGGTGTTGAGCACCAGCGCTATGTCACCGTTTTTCAGCCGGTCGGTGATGTTCGGCCGCCCCTCATAGACCTTCAAGACGGATTGGGCCGCCAGGCCGTTTTCGGCCAGAAAATCGGCGGTGCCACGGGTCGCGACAATCTCAAAACCCAAGGCGATAAGGTCGCGGGCGGCTTGGGCCATTTCGGGCGTTTTATCCATGTTTTTGATCGAAAGGAACACCCGCCCAGTCTCTGGAAGGATGGTTCCCGCCCCCATCTGTGCCTTAAGAAACGCCAGCGCGAATGTACGATCCCAGCCCATTACCTCGCCGGTTGAGCGCATTTCCGGGCCCAAAAGCGTGTCCACCCCGGGGAAGCGGGCGAAGGGAAGAACCGCCTCTTTAACCGAATACCAAGGGGTTTTGGGATCGGCCAGCGTCATCGGATCGGCATAGGGCAGATCGGTATCGGGGCCGACGCCGGCAGGGTAGGGCGCACGCATCGGGAAGTTTGACAAAGGTTCGCCCGCCATCAGGCGCGCGGCGATTGAGGCGATCGCGCTGTCGGTGGCTTTGGCCACGAACGGCACGGTGCGTGAGGCGCGTGGGTTGACCTCCAACACATAGATCACACCGTCCTTGATCGCGAATTGAACGTTCATCAGGCCGACGACGCCAAGGGCAACCGCCATTTGCACGGTCTGCCGTTTCAACTCGGCCACGGTTTCGTCCGATAAGGAATGCGGCGGCAAGCAACATGCGCTATCGCCCGAATGCACGCCCGCCTCTTCTATATGTTCCATGATGCCTGCGACATGGACGTGGGTTCCATCTGAGATGGCATCAACGTCAACCTCGATCGCACCAGACAGGTAGCTGTCAAGCAAGACCGGGCTTTTGCCCGAAACGGTGACCGCATTGGTGATGTAGCGGGTCAGTTGGTCCATATCGCGCACGATTTCCATCGCCCGGCCGCCCAACACGTAAGAGGGCCGGATGACCAGTGGAAAGCCCACACGTTTTGCAATTTCAATCGCTTGTGCATCGGAAGAGGCAATGCCGTTGATCGGTTGCTTGAGCCCGAGCTGGTTCAAAAGCTGCTGGAACCGTTCGCGGTCTTCGGCCAGATCGATGGCATCGGGTGATGTGCCAAGGATCGGGATGCCCTCTTCTTGCAATGCGTCGGCAAGTTTCAGGGGGGTCTGGCCACCAAATTGCACGATGACGCCGTGAAGGGTGCCGTTGGTTTGTTCGACGCGCAAAATCTCAAGCACATGTTCAAGCGTCAGCGGTTCAAAGTAGAGCCGGTCAGAGGTGTCATAATCGGTTGAAACCGTCTCGGGATTGCAGTTGATCATGATCGTTTCATAGCCCGCATCTGTCAGAGCGAAACAGGCATGACAACAGCAATAGTCAAACTCGATCCCTTGCCCGATGCGATTGGGACCGCCGCCAAGGATAACCACCTTCTTGGCGTCACTTGGGCGGCTTTCACATTCCACATCGCCCATCGCCGGGGCTTCATAGGTGGAATACATATAGGGTGTCTGCGCCTCGAATTCCGCAGCACAAGTATCAATGCGTTTGAAGACCGCGTGGACGTCAAGGCGTTGGCGGGCGCGGCGGATCTGGCCTTCTTCGCGCCCCGTCAAGGCTGCAAGGCGGGCATCGGTGAAGCCCATCATCTTGAGGCTGCGCAAAGCATCGGCTGTGACCGGCAGGCCGGATTTGCGGATTTCTTCTTCTTTTTCAACGATTTCACGGATGCGAGCCAGGAACCATGGATCAAAGGCGGTGGCCGCGTTGATATCATCATCACTCAGCCCGTGACGCATGGCTTGCGCAAGCAGGCGCATCCGGTCGGGTGTTTGCGCCGAGATTGCCTTGATGATTGCGGCGCGGTCCGGCGCGCCTTCAATCGCAATCTCATCAAAACCCGAAAGGCCGGTTTCCATGCTGGCCAGCGCTTTTTGCAAGCTCTCGTGGATGGTGCGGCCGATGGCCATCGCTTCGCCGACCGACTTCATGGCGGTGGTCAGCTCGGCCTTGGCACCTGGGAATTTTTCAAATGCAAAGCGCGGAATCTTGGTGACGACATAGTCAATGCTGGGTTCAAAGCTGGCGGGCGTTACCTTGGTGATGTCATTGTCCAGCTCATCCAAAGTATAGCCCACGGCCAGCTTGGCCGCGATCTTGGCAATCGGAAAACCGGTGGCCTTGGACGCCAGCGCCGAAGACCGCGATACGCGCGGGTTCATCTCGATCACCACCATGCGGCCGTCTTTGGGGTTGACCGCCCATTGCACGTTTGAGCCGCCGGTTTCGACGCCGATTTCGCGCAAAACCGCGATCGAGGCGTTGCGCATGATCTGATATTCTTTATCGGTCAGCGTCAGGGCAGGGGCCACCGTTATGCTGTCGCCGGTATGCACGCCCATCGGGTCAACGTTTTCGATGGCGCAAACGATGATGGCATTGTCGGCGCGGTCGCGCACCACCTCCATCTCAAACTCTTTCCAGCCCAGAAGGGATTCGTCGACCAGGATCTGCGCCATCGGCGAGGCATCAAGGCCCGAGCGGCAGATACGTTCGTAGTCGTCGCGGTTATAGGCCACGCCACCGCCGGTACCGCCAAGCGTGAAGGCGGGGCGGATGATCGCCGGAAGGCCTACATATTCGATCGCCTCAATCGCTTCGCGAACCCCGGCGTTGATGTCATATTTGCCGTTGGGCAGCCTGGGCGCTGCAATGATCGTGGCCTTGGGGTTCTCAAGGCCGATACGGTCCATCGCCTCGCGGAACAATTTGCGGTCTTCGGCCATTTCAATGGCCTGCCGGTTTGCCCCGATCAGCTCCACCCCGTATTTTTCCAACACGCCCATATCGGCAAGGGCGAGTGAGGTGTTAAGGCCGGTCTGGCCGCCCATGGTTGGCAACAGCGCGTCGGGGCGTTCTTTTTCGATGATCTTGGCGACGACTTCGGGCGTGATAGGCTCAATATAAGTGGCATCGGCAAGGCCCGGATCGGTCATGATCGTTGCCGGGTTGGAGTTCACGAGGATGACGCGGTAGCCTTCTTCGCGCAGCGCTTTGCAGGCCTGTGCGCCAGAATAGTCAAATTCGCAGGCCTGTCCGATAACAATGGGCCCCGCGCCGATGATCATGATCGACTTGATATCGGTTCTTTTCGGCATATCGGCCCCCACGCTTGCGCAAAACTTCGGGGGTTATAGCTCTGCGTCAACCGGGCGCAAGCCCCGACTGCCCTGATGCGAGGACAAAAGCACATAGAAACCGGAAGGAGAGCCTTTACCTGGCGCCGCTAGGCCGCACTGGTCTGGTCGCGGCGCTTGCGGATCAGATAATAGACCACGCCGAGGCCGACCATCGCGGCGGTGGAGATGGCATGCAAGTAGCCGATATAGGCATCCCCGGATTCCAAGGCCGCTTGCGGAGGTATGAGATGGGGGCGTGTGAAGGGCGAGATGGCCAATGTCAGCGCCGCGATCAATGACAAACCTGGTACTTTGCCTAGCCGCGCGACCAGCATGGGAACAAACGCAACCGCGGCTATATAGTGATAGGTCCAGGCCATTGCACCGAGCGCTGAAATCAGAATCAAGGCGAATGGCCAGATCGCCGCACGTTGCGCGGGCTCGCTGGTGCGTGCCAGCAGTGACGCGAGCCACAAAAGCGATATGGCCTGAGCCATCTTGATGCAAAGCGAAAGGGTCTTGGGGCTTTCTTGTGCCAGCCAGCCCTTGTTGGTGACCGCCGTATCGCCAAGTTGTGCGGTGTGAATGAAGGTGAAATCGTTTACATAGAACAGATGTGCAAGCGCGCTCTCAGCGGTATAAGTAATCGGGGTGATAAGCGTGGTATCCGAGATAACACGGATCAGTCGCAAAAACTCTGCATGCAGCGGCCATCCCGCAAGGGCGATGGACAGACTGGCAAGTGCTGCGCCGGTCACGAAAAAAGCGCTTGCCGCTTTGAACTGCCGGCCGAACAGCCAGATAAAGATGTAAAACGCCGGGTAAAGTTTGATCGAGGCGGCCAAAGCCAAGGCAATACCTGCGACAAGAGGGGCGCGATGTTCGGCACGCTCAATGGCCAGAACCGTCAAAAAGGCAACCAGGATCTGCGGCTGATTTTGGAACAATGCGATCGCACCGCTACCGCCGAACAGCAATACGAGCAGCGCGATTACCAAATACGCGGCCGCGTTCATCTTTGGTGCCGCGATTTTGCGGGCAGTCCAGACCGTGGCGACCAGCAACAACGGGTTCAGCAAGGCTACCGCTCTGATCACGGTGTCGTATTGACAAAAAGTCGACAACCAGCCCGCAATCCACGCCCAGATTGGCGGGTAAATATAGGGGAAAACCTCTCCCTCATATCCGCGCGCCTTTAACTGATCGAGCCACTCGGTGGGCGGCAACATGGTGAAGAACTTCTGATCAGTCGGATAGATGTATTGCGGTGTGTTGTTGGCAAAGGCCTCCCCAGCGAGCCACAGCGCCTTGAAATCCGCCGAAGAACCCTCGCGGAAAATCGAAAAACTAAGCAGCACAAAGACGGCAGCTACAGTCAGGGCGCTGCAAAATGCGACCAGATTTCCACGCGGGACAAATGACGGGATTGTTTCGGAAGTTTGGTCAGTCATTGATCACGCCAGAAATTACGAAGCTATTGCGGCTTATCTGGTCTTTGCCTCAGGGCTATGGCTGCTTTATGGCAGAGATTTGTTCGGTCTGAGGTTCGCGCCTGTGGATAATCTGCCAAAGATTGGTTGTCGGTGCCCGGTGCCCTTGACTTCGCTCGCCTGTCGCGGTGTATCGGCGCGAAGAAATACAAGCCTTTGGGCAAGGGGACAGACATGCACGCCTATCGCAGCCATACCTGCGCCGAGCTGAACACATCCCACGCGGGCCAAGAGGTGCGCCTTTCTGGCTGGGTGCACCGGGTCCGCGACCACGGCGGTGTTTTGTTCGTCGATTTGCGCGACCACTACGGGATGACGCAAGTTTTGGCCGATAGCGACAGCCCGGCCCTTGCGGCGATTGAACGGCTGAAGGCCGAAACCGTCATTCGGATTGACGGGCGGGTGAAGGCGCGCGACGCAGCACTGATTAACCCCAAGATCCCGACCGGTGAAGTCGAAGTCTATGTGACCGCGATCGAGGTGCTGGGTACGGCAGATGAATTGCCGCTGCCGGTGTTCGGTGATCAGGACTACCCGGAAGAAACCCGTCTGACCTACCGGTTCCTGGACCTGCGCCGCGAAAAGCTGCATGCCAATATGATGCTGCGTTCAAACGTTGTCCGGTCTTTGCGTAACCGTATGTGGGGAAAGGGTTTTACAGAATTTCAAACCCCGATCATCACCGCATCTTCGCCCGAGGGCGCGCGCGATTTTCTGGTGCCAAGCCGCCTGCATCCGGGCAAGTTTTACGCCCTTCCGCAGGCCCCGCAGCAGTTCAAGCAGCTGATCATGGTTTCGGGTTTTGACAAATATTTCCAGATCGCACCTTGTTTTCGCGATGAAGATCCGCGCGCCGACCGTTCGCCCACGGATTTCTATCAGCTTGATATCGAGATGAGCTTTGTCGAACAGCAAGATGTGTTTGATGCGGTTCAGCCGGTGCTGACCGGGATATTCGAGGAATTCGGAGGCGGGCGCCCGGTTGATCATGACTGGCCGCAGATTTCTTACAAGGATGCCGCCCTTTGGTACGGGTCGGACAAACCCGACTTGCGCAATCCGATCAAGATGCAGGTGGTATCGGATCACTTCGCGGGCTCTGGCTTTGCGATCTTCGCCAAGCTTTTGGAGAATGACGGCACCGAGATCCGCGCGATTCCCGCCCCCGGTGGCGGCAGCCGCAAGTTTTGCGACCGCATGAACGCTTATGCGCAAAAAGAAGGGCTGCCCGGCATGGGCTATATCCTTTGGCGCAATGGTGAAGATGGGGCGATGGAAGCGGCGGGACCATTGGCGAAGAATATCGGGCCGGAACGGACCGAAGCCATTCG
>JBATTI010000180.1:0-1563 GCA_049670445.1 Albidovulum sp.
CGCCAAGTAATGTCATAGGCGGCGTGCATTGAAACGGCCCGAAACGCATCCCGAGCAGGTCAAAGTGCCTGAGCGCCTCATCCACGTCGGTTGCATAAACCCCAAGCCGAATGACGTGGCCCAAGCTCATGCCGGCGTCAGCCAATACGGCCTCCAGATTGTCCAAAGCCAATGCGATCTGGCTGCGCATATCTTCGGGATGCTGCGGATTGCCCTTGCCGTCAACTGCGGTTTGACCCGCGCAGATCAACTGGCGGGACGGGGCATCGATAATCTCAGCCTGATTATACCCAAGTTTCAAAGACCAGTCCCATGGATTTACGGGTGTGCGTTGCATCGTCAATCTCTCCTTGTTGACATCTGTGCATAGCGCCTAAATCTAATTGGTGCAAAAAGGTGGCACCAAAACGGCTATGGTGAAAAAATGAATGTGAGACACCGACATGATGCCATCGTGCGCATGCTTCGCCGCAGCGGAACCGCAACGATTGATGCGTTGGCTTGCGGGGTCGGCGCCTCCAGAAGAACCCTTTTGCGCGATATCGCGGCGCTGCGTGAGGAGGGCTTTGTCATCCATTCCGAAACCGGGCGTGGGGGCGGCGTGCAACTTGATCCGCAATCGGTGCAAATGACCCCGCGCCTGTCGGTGGCCGAAGTCTTTGCCCTTTTGATCAGTGTCGCCGCGATGCGCGCGGGCCAAAACCTGCCGTTTTCTGATCTGGCGGATGGCGGTCTTGCCAAGATCGAAAAATCCTTGCCGTCAGACAAGGTGCGCGATCTGCGCCGGTTCCTTGATTGTCTGCATATTGGTCAATTGTCGCCAAAGCAGGATCTGTCTGATCTGGGGCGCATTGATCCTGCATTGCTTGCCGCCTTCGAGACCGCATTTCTGGAACGGCGCCGCCTGAGGTTTGACTACCGCGATGCAAAAGGCGCCAAAACCAGCCGCGAGGTGGAACCGCAAGCCATGCTTATCTTGCACCCGTTGTGGTATCTGGTCGGCTGGGATCCGGGTAAGGAAGATTTTCGACATTTCCGCATGGACCGGATCAGCAAGCCAGAGTGCATCACCGGCGCGCCGTTCCGCCAAAGGCATGTGCCATTTGAAGATGATGTCTGCCCGTATAAAGACCTGCCGCGCTTTTCTGACACGGCCGGGGCATAAGCGCAGGGCCGCCTCTGACGCGGCCTGAAGGCGCGGGCGCTCCAGCCGGATTCACGCGGCGTTAACTTAGCCTCCGTTAACTCTGATCATGTTGAAATCGCTTGCCTTGATCTTGCCTGTCTTGATTCCGTCCTGGCGGTTCTTCAAGGCAATTGAACCTTCGCCGAGGGTCGAATGGGCTTTGCGGGCCAAGGGGGATAGTGCGGCTGGCGATAATGCGGCTGGGGAAAATGCGGCTGTTGTCTGGCACCCATTCCGGCCGCGTCCGTTGAAGGTGACGCCGCTGCAGATGGTGACGCGGCTGTTTTGGAACCCGGATTGGAACGACGCGCTTTTCGTGGTCAGTTGCGCTGAGCGGATTGAGCAAGAGCCCACCGACCACAGCATCACTGAAATCA
>JBATTI010000181.1:0-2047 GCA_049670445.1 Albidovulum sp.
AAAGAGCCGCGCCGTTCCTTTGACAAGCCCGCCCAATCCCGCTAGTTACAAACTTAGAAAAACAATACGATTTCACCGGCGGGGGAATTTCAATGAAGGCGCTAGAGCAGTTCGGCGTGACGCGTAATAAAATGCGGGCACTTCTGTCGGGACCGGCCGTTACGACGGCGGTATTCGTGGCAATGGCAACTTTGCCAGCACTTGCACAGACTTACAGTTTCAATTCGGTTCAGGTTGAGGGCAATTCGCTTATCGATCCGGCCACGATCGTCAAATTCGCGGGCATCGCCAAGGGCCAGGCGTTGTCGGCCGGGGCGCTGAATGATGCGGCCCAAAGGTTGAACGACTCGGGTCTGTTTTCGGCCGTTGAACTGATCCCATCGGGTGGCACGCTGATTATCCAGGTGGTCGAGAATCCCACGGTCAATATCGTCAGTTTCGAAGGCAACCGCCGCCTGAAGGACGAAGATTTGGCCGGTTTGGTCAAATTGCAGCCGCGCCGGGTTTACACCGCCGCCCTGGCAGAGGCCGATGCCGCGACGATCACCCAGGCCTATGTCGATCAAAGCCGTCTTGCGGCACGGGTGGAACCGCGCATCATTGATCGCGGTGACAACAAGATCGATGTGGTGTTCGAGATCCGCGAAGGCCGTGTCACCGAGATTGAGCGTTTGTCTTTCACCGGCAACCGAAGCTTTTCGGATCGCCGTTTGCGTCAGGTCCTGCAGACGAAACAGGCGGGTATCTTCCGCTCTATCGTGCAGCGCGATACCTATATTCCCGACCGGACCGAATTCGACAAACAGCTATTGGTGGATTTCTACCGTTCGCGCGGTTTTATCGATGCGCAGGTCCTGGGGGTTTCTTCCGACTTCTCGCGCGAACGCGATGCGTTCTTCCAGACCTTCAGCATTCGCGAAGGTCTGCGCTATTCCTTCAATAATATCTCTGCCGTCAGCGAATATGAGGGCGTGGATATCGCCGAATATCGTGATGTCATTCGGATCCGCAAAGGGGTGACCTATTCTCCCTCGGCGGTTGATACCACGATCGCCCGGATGGAGGCATTGGCGCTGAAGAGGGGCCTCGACTTTTTGGCCGTTGAACCGCGCATCACACGGAATGAGCGTGATCAGACATTGGATGTGGTCTTTGTCCTGAAGAAGGGGCCACGGATCTTTGTCGAACGTATCGACATTCAGGGCAATGCCACGACGCTCGACAAGGTCGTGCGCCGCCAGTTCCGCACCAGCGAAGGCGACCCGTTCAACCCGCGTGAGATCCGCGAAGGTGCTGAACGTATCCGCGCATTGGGCTTTTTCAATACGGTCGATGTCAATGCCACGCCGGGCGCGTCGGAAGACCGCGTGGTTGTCGATGTGAATGTCGAAGAAAAACCCACCGGTTCATTGAGCTTTGGCGCAAGCTACAGCGTCGCGGATGGGCTTGGCTTCAACATCGGCCTGTCAGAGTCGAACTTCTTGGGGCGCGGTCAGTTTGTCAGCGTCCGGATTGGCACGACTGCCGACAATAAAGACAGTGCAGTGACGTTCATCGAACCTGCGCTTCTGGATCGTGACCTGAAGCTGAAGCTTGGTGCTTATTACCAGACGACCAGCAACTCGAACTCATTTTATTCGACCAAACGCCTTGGCTTCTCGCCTTCGCTGGAGTTTCCACTGTCTGAACGGACCCGGCTTGAACTGCGCTACAAGATTTCCAGTGACGAGCTGACATCGGTAAGCACAAACTCATCCACGCTTTTGCAAGCCGAGTCTGCGCGCGGAAGCGAGGTTTCAAGCGCCCTGGGGTATACGCTCAGCTACGATACGCGGGGGTCATCGACCGATCCGCTTTCGACGGTGGTGTTGCGCTTTGGTCAAGACTTTGCCGGTGTTGGTGGTGATATCGAGTCGATCACAACCACAGGCTTCGCAGGCTACCAGACCAAGATCTGGAACGAAGAAGTGACATTGCGTGCAGAGCTTGAGGGCGGCGCGGTTGTATCCTCCGGCGGCGATACCAGATTGCTTGACCGCTTCAGTGG
>JBATTI010000182.1:0-1647 GCA_049670445.1 Albidovulum sp.
GTGGCTTCGCGCCCGGCCCCGCCTTTGGTGATGCCGTTGGTATCGCCCACGGTTTCAATTGCCGAAACCACGGCCATGAAACACATGCCGATGACAATCGCCCAGTTCAGCTCAAACCCATATTTGAACGGCATGGGAACCTGAAAATAGGCGGCATTGCCGACATTGGCAAAGCTGACCTGCCCCATCAGAAGGGCAACGATATAGCCCGCAATGATCCCGATAAAAACGGCGGCCACTGACATGAAGCCCTTGGTGAAGAATTTGATCGCGAGGGTGACCAGCACAACAACCAAAGCCGGACCCCAATAGGCCATCGCGCCAAAGCCCGCAGCCATGCCAATCGTACGCTCGGACGCGTCAGCGCCCAGTTTCGCGGCGGCGGCCAGATCAATTGCAGCGGTGTGGCGCAAGACCCCACCCGCGGCATATTGAATGCCGACTTTCACCAATGCCAGACCGATCATCAAAACGATCAGACCGGTGACCAGCGGCGGCAAGGCAAAGCGGATGCGCCCGACGAAGAAGCCAAGGCAAAAATGGAACATCCCGCCCAGCACAACCCCGGTCATCAACCCGCCCAGCCCTGCGGAGCCAAGCCCGGCCACCGCCGGGATCATGATCGGCACGAAGGCAAAGCTTGTGCCCTGAACGATCGGCAAGCGCGCACCGACGGGCCCCATGCCCATTGTCTGAAACAAGGTCGCGATCCCTGCAAACAGCATCGACATCTGGATCATGTAACTCATATCCGGAAAGCCAAGCGCGCCCTGATCAGAGCCAAAGCCGATGCCGGCCGCACCCGCGACGATGATCGCCGGTGTCACGTTTGAAACGAACATCGCCAAAACATGCTGGATACCCAAGGGCACGGCCTTGGCCAGCGGCGGCATATAGTCAGGATCGCGGAGCTGTTCCGGCGTCCCGATTGAGGCGTCTGTCATGGTCACTTCTCCCTCTGGTTCTTCTTGGGTTTTGCATGGGCCGTTGATCGGCCCTTTTCTATGAATTGGGCGCGACTACATATGGTTTTTCAAACCGATACTCTTCCAGATTTGGAGTGGCGCCAATACGATCCACCACGGCGAACAGGCCCGGCGCTGCAAGCGGTGCCAAGACCCCGTGCCATATGCCGCGGTGCAGATTGATCCCCTGGCCCGCTGCCGTCAAAAAGGCGCGCGGGCGGCCGGGTGTGCCGTTTTCATCGGGGGCCACGATCACCAAGAACGGCGTAAGGCCCATCGGGATAAAGGCCTGTGACCCCTCGGGGTGACGTTCAACCAAATCAAACCGGTAAGGCAGGCTGCGGGGGTCTGCCTTGAAGACAGAGATCCCGGCACGCCCGTCCGGCCCGAAATCAAGCCGGGCGCGATCATGATGGCGCTGACAAAGCCCCGCGTTGATCAGGCGAAAATCGCCGGTCGCATCCAGTATATCGCCAAAAGTCGCGAAAGCGGCGGCGGTCAGGGGCTCGGTTGCGATGGTTTCGGTCATGGCATCCATTCGCTTAGCACCCAAAAGCGCCGGGGCCGCGCAGCTTGGCGTGGCGGTTGACGTCTTTGTAAAGCAAATAGCGGAAGGGGCCGGGGCCAGCGGCATAGCACGCCTGCGGGCAATAGGCGCGCAGCCACATGAAATCGCCTGCCT
>JBATTI010000183.1:0-2689 GCA_049670445.1 Albidovulum sp.
CCGATGACCAAGGATGTGCGCGATGCAGCGATCATGCTGGGCGCGATGGCGGGCCATGACCCGAAGGACAGCACCAGCGCCGATCTGCCGGTGCCGGATTTCGAAGCGGCACTGACCGGCGACATTCGCGGCAAGAAAATCGGCATTCCGCGCGAATACCGCATGGAGGGCATGCCCGAAGAGATTGAAAAGCTTTGGGCCGATGGCACCGCGATGATGAAGGATGCGGGTGCCGAGATCGTCGATATCAGCCTGCCGCATACCAAATACGCGCTTCCCGCCTATTATGTGGTGGCCCCCGCCGAGGCGTCATCAAACCTCGCGCGGTACGACGGGGTGCGCTATGGCCACCGCGCCAGGCTTTCGCAGGGCGATGGCATCACCGAGATGTATGAAAAGACCCGCGCCGAAGGCTTTGGCCACGAAGTGCAGCGCCGGGTGATGATCGGCACCTATGTGCTGTCGGCAGGCTTTTACGACGCCTATTACAACCGCGCCCGCAAGGTGCGTGCCTTGATCAAGCGCGACTTTGAGAATGTGTTTGCACAAGGTGTTGATGCGATCCTTACCCCTGCGACACCCTCTGCGGCCTTTGGTCTGGGGGAGATGGCCGAGGCCGATCCGATCGCGATGTATCTGAACGATGTCTTCACGGTGACGGTGAATCTGGCCGGGCTGCCGGGCATTGCGGTGCCGGTGGGGCTTGACCGTCAGGGGTTGCCTTTGGCGCTGCAGCTGATCGGGCGGCCATGGGAAGAGGCTGATTTGCTGAATCACGCCTATGTGTTGGAGCAAGCAGCAGGCTTTGTTTCCAAGCCACAAAAATGGTGGTAGTGCCTGCCAACCGGGCTTTTTGATGGGTGTCTCTATGCGCGTGTTCTTGTTGCTTTAGTCGCTTGCTGCATTGACGGCCTGTGCGCCGCCCACAACCTTGCCGCCGCAAGGTGGGGTGGGGTTTGGTGACCGGCCTGTCTATGTCGCACCGGGGGTGGCCTCTGCGCCTGTGGTGCCGCCTGCGGCCAGCAATGCGGCGATCCCGTCGTCGGAAATCAATTCGGCCCTGTTCGGGACAACAACCGCGCCGGGTGCTGAGGCGGCTCCCTTGCCCAGTTACGTGCCCCCCGCCAATCCGCAAGCCAGCGTTCAGACCTCGGAAGCCGAGCTGATCGCGAGCTTGCCGGGCCATTCGGGGATTTCGGACGAGCAAGATTTTGAAGCGGTCGCATCGCGCGAGACGATCGAGACGGACGCCGAGCGGATTGAGGCGAATAAGGCGCAATATCAACAGATTGCACCAGCGGCCTTGCCAGAGCGGGGGGCCGGGCAGGCGGTGTCGGATCTGGTCAGCTATGCGCTGAATGCGCCGAACCGGCTGGGCCAGTCGATCTATCAGCGCCGTTCGGTAGCGGCGGATGCGCATCGCAAGGCGTGCTTGCATTATGCCAGCGATGAGGCCGCCCAGGTGGCGTTCTTGAAGGCCGGCGGGCCCGAGCGGGACCGCAAGAAGCTTGACCCCGATGGCGACGGCTTTGCCTGCGATTGGGATCCGACGCCGTTTCAAAAGGCCCGCGGCGGCTGATGGTTGCGGCGGCGCTGCCCTCGCCGAATTTCGGACCCCGGCGGGAGGGGGCGCGCCCGTCGCTGATCGTTTTGCATTACACCGCCATGGCGAGCTGTGCCCAAGCGCGGGCGCGGCTTTGTGATCCAAAGGCCGAGGTTTCGGCGCATTACCTCATTGGCGAAGGCGGTCAGGTCGAGGCGCTGGTGGATGAGGCCATGCGAGCCTGGCATGCGGGTGCGGGGGCCTGGGGGCCGATCAGCGATGTCAATTCGCATTCGATCGGGATTGAGCTGGCCAATAGCGGGGATGCCCCTTTCCCCGAGCCGCAGATGGCCGCGCTGGAGGCGCTGCTGGCGGCGATCATGCAGCGCTGGGCCATCGGCCCCGAGGCGGTGATCGCGCATTCCGACATGGCGCCTGCGCGCAAATGCGATCCGGGGCCAAGGTTCGATTGGCGGCGGCTGGCGCTTGGCGGGCTGGCCGTCTGGCCGCAAGCGGCGGGAGACGGGACGGCGGATTTCGCGGCTTCGGCCCACGCCATCGGCTATCGGGCGGCGGCGCCAGATGCGGTGCGTGCCGCCTTCCGGCTGCGCTTCCGGCCATGGGCCGAGGGCCCCGAGGATGCGGTCGATAGAGCGCTGGCCGATGATCTTGCCCGCCGCTGTGCAGGCGCGCCCTGATACCGGGGGAAAAGGCGCAAAGCCCTCTGATCACCGATCTGCGCCCAATTCGACCGAGGCGCCCCCCGAAACTGGGCGTCCCGAATCTGGGCGTCCCGAACCTTGGCACCCCGAACCTTGGCACCCCGAACCTTGCCCCCCAAACCTTGCCCCCCAAACCTTGCCAGCAATGCTTCGCGGTTGACGGCGCGGGGCGCAGGGCCTAACTGAAATCTTGCGCGGAAGGCTGGATGGCTGCGTGTCGGTCTTTCGGGGCCGGTGCGAGGAAAGTCCGGGCTCCATGAAGTAACGGTGCCGGGTAACGCCCGGCGGGGGCAACCCCAGGGAAAGCGCCACAGAGAAGAGACCGCTTTTGCCTGGGCACGAGTAAGGGTGAAACGGTGGGGTAAGAGCCCACCGCGGACTTGGTAACAAGGACGGCACGGCAAGCCCCACCGGGAGCAATGCC
>JBATTI010000184.1:0-3004 GCA_049670445.1 Albidovulum sp.
TTGCCCCGGAGTTTTCGCCGCAGGCGAGATGCTGGATTGGGAAGCGCCGACGGGGGGCTATTTGCTGACCACCTGTCTTGCAACCGGCCGTTGGGCCGGGCAAGGCGCGTTACGCTTCTTGACCCAAAGCCAAGGCTAGGCGCGCCCATTCGCCTTCACAGCCGGGCAGGCCAAGCCGGACCCAGCCCGGCGCATAGGGAAACACCCGCGTCCAGATATGGGACTGCGCCAGCCGGTTTTGCGCCGCAATGGCGTCTTGTGCATCGTAAAGGCGAAAGAGTTCGGTGCCGCCCAATGCGCGCCAACCTTCGGCCTGCGCAATGGCATCAAGGCGGGTGGTTTCGGTTTGCAGGCGGGCGGTGGTGGCCTTTGCCCAGCCCTTGTCGGCAAGGGCGCGCCGACCAATCTCGATCGCCGCGCCGGCGATGGGCCATGGGCCTGCCATTTCGCCCAATTTTGCAATCTCATCTGCCTCGCCAATCACGAAACCCAGCCGCAGTCCGGCCAAGCCGTAGAATTTGCCGAAAGAGCGCAGCACAAACAGGCCCTTGCCCCCGGCATCGGGCGCGATTGAAAGGGCCGGGCGCGGATCGGCGAAGCTTTCGTCAACTACCAGGCGCCCGACCTTTGCGGCAAGCGCCAAAAGCCGGTCGGGGGCATAGGTCAGCCCATCGGGATTGTTGGGATTGACCACGACGGCGATATCGGCGCCTGCCAGGGCATCCAGGGTAGTCACCTCTTCCACCGCCCAACCCGCCGCGCACAGGCATGCGGCATGTTCGTTATAGGTGGGGGTCAGAACCCGTGCCCTGCCCGGCGCGCCCAGTTGGGGGATCATCTGTATCGCGGCCTGCGCCCCGGCCAGCGGCAAGACAGCCGCATCGGTGCGGTAGGCCTTGCGCGCCGCATCGGCAAGGGCGTCCATTGCGGCTTTGGTGGGCAGATCGGTCCATGCGTGGCGGGGCAGCGGCGGGATGGGATAGGGCACGCGGTTGATGCCGGTCGACAGATCAATCCATTGGTCGGGGTCGCCGCCAAAAGTGGCCATCGCCCAATCAATATTTCCGCCATGATCGCGCATATTGCCCCCTTAGATCAGCGAAAGAACCGCCAGCAGGCCCGCGATCCCCAAAAGCGCTGTGCGGCACAGGTTCAGGGCGCGGTTGATATCGGCTGGCACCGGGTCGGGGGCTGCGCCATTCACCCAAGGCTCATCCGCGATATGGTCGCCGTAAACGCGTGGGCCGGACAGCCGAACGCCAAGGGCGGAGGCCATCGCCGCCTCGGGCCAGCCGGCATTGGGCGAGCGGTGGCGGCCCGCCTCTTGCCACATGGTAGTCAGCGCGGCGCGGGGGGTGGGCGCAAGGGCTGCGAAGATCAGCCCGGTCAGCCGGGCGGGGATAAGGTTTGCCACATCATCAATACGGGCGGCGGCCCAGCCAAAAGCCTCATGCCGGGGGGTGCGGTGGCCGATCATCGAATCCAGCGTGTTGATCGCCTTATAGGCGGCGATGCCCGGCAGGCCGAAAACGGCGCCCCAAAACAGCGGCGCCACCACGCCATCGGAGGCATTTTCAGCAAGGCTTTCCAGTGTTGAGCGGGCGATTCCGGCGGAATCGAGCCTGTTTGGATCGCGCCCGACAATCATTGAGACAGCGTGCCGGGCCTTCGCCAGATCGCCATTGGCAAGGGGCCGGGCGACGGCCAAAACGTGGTCACGCATAGAACGGGCGGCGACAAAGGGCCAGGCGATGATGCCCAGGATCACAAAGCCAGCCCAAGTGCCCTGAAGCAGCATTTGCAAGACAAAACCGGCAGCAGCGGCAGCCGAAATGACCAGAAGCGCCGCGGCGATGCCTGCGATCTTGCGATCTTTCGGCTCGGTTTCTTCCAGGTTAAGCCAGCCATCCAGCCGGTCAATCAGCTTGCCGATCCATGTGACGGGGTGGCCGATCGCCGCGAAAACCGGTTTTGGCCAGCCGATGGCTGCATCAATCGCCAAGGCGATCAGCATGATCCCTGCACCCGTCATATCTTTATCCTACCCTCCGGCCCGAAAGCTGATGATCCGCCGGAAACCCTGCCGGGCAAGATGTGCGGCGGCATCGGGCGGAATCGTTCCGGGGGCAAATAGCAGGCCGCGCGCCGAACCGGTATGGGCAATCGCATAGCCCAGCGCATTGGTGGCGCGGGCAAGCTCTGCCGTCGGGTCGGGCAGGGGGCCGCGCAGTGCCAGGTTGCGGGTGGCGGATTGGCTGGCAAGGGCTGCAAGGGCGGGGAGGTTCTGGCGGCTGGCGGCCTGAACCCATGGGCCGATCAGGTCAGATATATCGGCGAAACCGGTATCGGCGGGATTTGTGCGCCGGTTGGGGCCGTAAAAGCCGCCCAAGACGTCGAAGGGCGGAAGCTTTGGCAGGTCTTGCAAAACCTCGGCGCGGCGCGAGGCCCAAAGCAGGCGATCCGGGGTGGCGAACATCAGCGGATCGCTGGCGCCTTCGGCGGCGACACAGGCGCGGGCAAGCTCGGCTGCGGGGTGGTGCGATCCGGCAAGGCGGGCATAGGCCACAAGGGCTGCGGTTGAAGCGCCAGCCCCACCGCCGCGCGGCATGGTTGCGGACAAGTGCACCGGGCCGGGGTCGCCCAGCCCCAGTTCTTCGCGCAAGATCCGGGCGCGGGCGGGGGACAGGGGCCCGTGGGGCACGGCTGATGCTGCGATCCGGGCCGTGACTGTCAGCGCCCGGCAGGGCAAGGTGATGAGTGCCACAACCCCTGCAGGGCCAACCCGGCCCTGAAGCAGTTCACCGAAATGGCCGGCGACGGTGACGGCGGCGGCTTTCACGGCGCGGTCCAGTTGACGCATGAAATCGCCCAGTTGCCGCCGGGCAAAGCGCGCAATCGGGTGACTGACAGGGGTGAGATGTCAAAGGCCAATGCGGCCGGAACCGACCCCAGTGCAAGTGCCAGACCCGCGCGGACGGTTCCGGCATGGGCGACGATGGCGGTG
>JBATTI010000185.1:0-10589 GCA_049670445.1 Albidovulum sp.
GCGCAAGCCCGGCCCGTCCTGGATCAGCCGCGCGGTGATATAGGGCTTGATCACAACTTCGGAGTTTGCGGCATTTTGCGCCACCACACGAAAAGCCTTTTGCTGAAGATAGGCCGTGCCAAGCACCGCCACCACCATCAAAGGCGCCAACCACCAATGCCTGCGCGCCATCAGGACCGAGATCAGAAGCGCGGCCAGCAACATCAACCCCGCAATGGCAAAATGCGACAGATGCGAAACCACGGCAAAAGCCGCAAGCGCAAAGGCCAAAAGCAATTCCCAAACCCGCATGTCGCGGCCAAAGGCCGTCACCGTGGCGATGGCCAGGATCATGACCGGGGCCAGAATATCGGGCATGAGATACGCGATATAGAAGGGCAAAGACCCAAAGCCCGCCACAATCAACGGCAGACAAGCGGACGCTGCAATTGATGCCCCCGGCGCAAAAACCCGCACCGCCACCCGCGCCAAAAGCCATACGGCCAAAAAAAGCGCCCCCGCACTCATCGCCAAAAGGGCTTCAAGCACGCCCGCTTGGGCGAAAACCCCCGCAAACAGCGAATAAGACGGAGAGCGTGATCCATCCACCGTGTGCCCTGTCTCGGACCCGGCCTGCCCCAAGGCACCAGAACCCGTCGGGTGGATCAAACCCAACTGCTTCAGCGCAACGCGGCCCTGATCGACGTAACCCACCGTATCATAATAGAAAAGCGGCCGCCCGTTAAGCAAAAGCACACTTGCACAAGCCAAAAAAGCCAGCACGATCCAAATCGTGTTGGCCATTGGACGCGACAAATGCCGGTCCGGGACTTGCAAAGTTGGGGTCATCCGATCGCGCCCGCCCGCAACTTGGTGAAATAGTCGATCGTTCGCCCCAGCCCTTCGCGCAGCGCAACCTTCGGTTCCCAGTCAAGCGTCTTGCGCGCAAAGCTTATATCGGGGCGGCGCTGCACGGGGTCATCGTCGGGCAAAGGTTCAAACACCAGTTTCGACTTTGAGCCGGTCAGCTCTATCACCGCCTCGGCCAGTTCCAGTATCGTCATTTCCACCGGGTTGCCGATATTCATCGGGCCGGTAATCTTGTCATCCGTCCCCATCAGCCGGATCAGCCCTTCCACCAGATCATCCACAAAGCAAAACGACCGCGTCTGATTGCCTTTGCCGTAGATGGTGATCGATTCGCCCCCCAATGCCTGCATGATGAAATTCGACACCACACGCCCGTCTTGCGGATGCATGCGCGGCCCGTAAGTGTTGAAGATCCGCGCGACTTTGATCTGCAGATCATGCTGGCGGCGGTAATCGAAAAACAGCGTCTCGGCGCAGCGCTTGCCCTCATCATAGCACGACCGAGAGCCGATCGGATTGACGTTGCCCCAATAGCTTTCGGTCTGCGGATGCACGACCGGATCGCCGTATACCTCAGACGTGGAGGCCTGCAAGATCTTGGCCCGCAGCCGTTTCGCCAAGCCCAGCATGTTGATCGCACCATGAACGCTGGTCTTGGTGGTTTGCACCGGGTCATGCTGATAATGCACCGGGCTTGCCGGGCAGGCGAGGTTGTAGATCTCGTCCACTTCCACATAAAGCGGGAAGGTGACGTCATGGCGCATGATCTCAAACCGCGGATGGCCGATCAAATGGGCAACATTGTCGCGCCGCCCGGTAAAGTAGTTATCCAGACACAACACATCATCACCGGCCGCAATCAGACGCTCGCACAGATGCGAACCCAAAAACCCCGCGCCGCCGGTCACAAGAACGCGCTTTGACGTCACACTCATCTTACTACGTCCTTTTCACTGCTCGCATCATCATTGCGCTTGGGTTGTGTGTTCATTGCTGCATAACCTTTCATGCGCTTTCGCAGGTCGTATCGGCGAAATTATGGCGATTTCGCAAATACTCTGCGACCCCGATCAGGCCGCCATGACGCCAGAACACCCCGGAACACTTGCGAAAAACGGCCCAGATCCCGCAAGCATTGCATCACGGCTGGTCTCTGGCCCTTGGCATCCTGGTTTCATAAAAACGAATTTATTCATATACTTGCCGCAAAAATGTGTCTAAGCTCGCAGGGTCATTGACTGGTAGACTCAGTCCCAAACAGCTTCGTTCATGTCATGCCGGATTTCTGCATCGGCTGCCAGCACTATGCGCCAATTATGTTGCCAAAATAGAACCTGTATCTAAGATTTTTGGACATTACCGTGACAATCTCGCCCAATCCTACCGACAGACCAGGTTTAGCCCTTTGCGGCCAGTTGCATGTGATTCAAGGCAAATTCCCATGCCGCCACGCCACGCCAATGACGATCCCTGCCGCAGCCCTCTTTCCTTGCCTCCCGCATCGGGCTAAAACGCAACCCGAAGTTTGATCACAGGTTTTTGATGACGATTGAAGAAACATCTCTGCCCGGCGTCATGGTCTTGACCCCGCGCCGCTTCGGCGATGCGCGTGGCTGGTTCTCAGAGGTCTGGAACCAGCAGACCCTTGCCGCCGCCGGCATCCATTACGATTTCGTGCAAGACAACCATTCCTATTCGCGCGATGTGGGCACGGTGCGCGGCCTGCATTTCCAATCCCCCCCCCATGCCCAGACCAAACTGGTGCGCTGCGGGCGCGGCGCTGTCCTTGATGTGGCGGTCGATATCCGCAAAGGCTCGCCCACCTATGGCAAATGGCTAAGCGTTGAGCTTTCGGCCGATAACGGCAAGCAATTGCTGATCCCGGCGGGATTCCTGCACGGCTTCGCCACGATCCTGCCGGATAGCGAACTTCTCTACAAATGCTCCGACGTCTATGCGCCCGATTGCGATGGCGCGGTGCGCTTTGACGACCCGGATTTCGGCATCGACTGGGGCATTGATCCGGCCCGCGCGATCTTGTCCGACAAAGACAGCGCCGCCCCCCTGTTCAAAGACTTCTCCTCCCCCTTCACCTACGAGGCCTGATTGATGAAACTTCTGGTGACAGGTGGCGCAGGCTTCATCGGCTCTGCCGTGGTCCGGCAAGCGGTGCGCGACGGCATATCGGTCGTCAATCTTGACAAGCTGACCTATGCCGGCAGCCTGACCAACGTGGCCGAGGTGTCGGGCAGCCCGCTTTACGCCTTTGAAGAGGCCGATATCTGCGACCGCGCCGCGATTGATGCAATCCTGGCCAGGCACCAGCCCGATGCAATCATGCATCTGGCCGCCGAAAGCCATGTTGACCGCTCCATCGACGGGCCTGCCGCCTTTATCGAGACCAACATCACCGGCACCTATGTGATGCTCGAGGCCGCCCGCGCCTATTGGACGGCCAAAGGCAAGCCCGATGATTTCCGCTTTCACCACATCTCGACCGATGAGGTTTTCGGCAGCCTTGGCCCCACCGGCATGTTCACCGAAGACACGCCCTATGATCCGCGCTCACCCTATTCGGCGTCAAAGGCCTCATCCGATCATCTGGTGCGCGCCTGGCATGAAACCTATGGGCTTCCCGTGGTTCTGACCAACTGCTCCAACAATTACGGCCCCTACCATTTCCCCGAAAAGCTGATCCCGGTGGTTATCCTCAAGGCGCTTTCGGGCGCGCCGATCCCGATCTACGGGGCGGGCGACAATATCCGCGACTGGCTTTTCGTCGAAGACCACGCCAATGCGCTTTTGACCGTTGTGCAAAAGGGCGCCTTGGGCCGCAGCTACAATATCGGCGGCGAGAATGAGGCGACCAATCTGGAACTGGTGCAGAAGATCTGCGCCATCCTTGACGAAAAGCGCCCCGGCAATAAGGCCTATGCCGAACAGATCACCCATGTCACCGACCGCCCCGGCCATGATCAGCGCTACGCGATTGATCCGACCCGTATCCGCGAAGAACTTGGCTGGCGCCCCTCCGTCACGCTGGATGAAGGGCTTGAACGTACGATCGACTGGTTCTTGACCCACGAAGACTGGTGGCGCGCGCTGGAAAACCGCGACGGCGTCGGCAAAAGGCTTGGGCAGGCATGAAGGCCCTGATTTTCGGCACAAGCGGTCAGGTCGCGCTGGAACTTGCCCGCCACGCCCCCGCATTCGGGATCAAGATCACGGCTTTGGGCCGTGAGCGGGCCGATCTGACCGATCCCGCCATCTGTGCCGCCCAAATTGCCGCAACCGACGCCGATATCATCATCAACGCCGCCGCCTATACCGGCGTTGACGCCGCCGAGGATGACCGCGCCACGGCGCAGGCCGTGAACGGCGATGCGCCCGGTGCCATGGCGCGGGCGGCAGCAGCGCGCGGCCTGCCCTTTTTGCATGTCTCAACTGACTACGTCTTTGACGGCAGCGGCACCCGGCCCTGGGCCGAGGGCGATGCCGTCGCGCCTTTGGGCGTGTACGGCGCCACCAAGCTTGACGGCGAAGCGCAGGTGACAGCCGCCGGTGGCCCCCATGCCATTTTGCGCACCGCCTGGGTTTTTTCCGCACATGGCAAGAATTTCGTCAAAACCATGCTGCGCGTCGGGGCCGACCGTGAAACTCTTAGCGTTGTCGCCGATCAGCACGGCGGCCCGACCCCCGCCGCCGATATCGCCCGCGCCCTTCTGACCATGGCCACCGCCTTTTCCAAAGGCCAGGGTCAAAACGGCATCTTCCATTTTGCCGGCGCTCCCACCACCACCTGGGCGGATTTCGCCGATGCAATCTTTGCAACCTCGTCCATGGCGCGCAAACCCGCTATCATCCGCATACCGGCCTCGGCCTATCCGACCCCGGCCAAACGC
This sequence comes from Albidovulum sp., assembly GCA_049670445.1. Taxonomy (GTDB): domain Bacteria; phylum Pseudomonadota; class Alphaproteobacteria; order Rhodobacterales; family Rhodobacteraceae; genus TMP-24. The sequence goes on from JBATTI010000185.1 coordinate 4,752, forward strand.
CCCGCCAATTCGGCGCTCGACTGCGCCCGGATCAAGGCCGCCTATGGTATCGAACAACCCGACTGGCGCCTGGGCCTGTCCGAGGTAATCCGCGAATTGGAGACGCAAGCATGACCACGACAAACCGCAAGGGCATCATTCTGGCTGGCGGCTCGGGCACAAGGCTTTACCCGATCACCCATTCCGTCTCCAAACAGATGCTGCCGCTTTATGACAAGCCGATGATCTACTATCCCCTGTCTGCGCTGATGCTGACCGGCATCCGCGAAGTGGCCGTAATCTCCACCCCCCGCGATCTGCCGCAATTCCGCGCGCTTCTGGGCGATGGCTCGGCCTGGGGCATGCGGTTCGAATATATCGTGCAACCCTCGCCCGACGGCTTGGCGCAGGCCTATATCCTTGCCGAAGATTTCCTTGCAGGCGCGCCTTCCGCCATGGTCCTTGGCGACAACGTATTCTTCGGCGAAGGCCTGTCCACGCGCCTTGGCTCTGCCGATGCCCGCGAAAAGGGCGGCACCGTCTTTGGTTACCGCGTGTCGGATCCCGAACGCTACGGCGTGGTTGAATTTGACCGCGAAGGCCGGGTTCTTTCCCTTGTTGAAAAACCCGAAGAACCCAAAAGCTCCTACGCCGTGACCGGCATTTATTTCCTTGACGGCGATGCCCCCCACCGCGCCCGCGCCATCAAACCCTCCCCGCGCGGAGAGCTGGAGATCACCGATCTTCTCAACAGCTACCGCGCCGAAAACCTTTTGAATGTCGAACGTCTGGGTCGCGGCTTTGCCTGGCTTGATACCGGCACCCATGAAAGCCTGCTGGAGGCCGCAGAATTCATCCGCACGATAGAGGAGCGTCAGAACCTCAAGGTCGGCTGCCCCGAGGAAATCGCATTTGAAAACAGCTGGATAAACAGCGCCCAATTGCGCGACCTTGCCAAACCTTACCTCAAGACCCAATACGGCCGCTATCTGGCCCGGGTCGCGGATGAGGCCGAGGCCTGACAAACCGCAGTTGCATTTGCGCAACCGCCCGGCAATGATCAAGGCCGCCGCAACCAATCGCCGGGGGCCACATGGATATCGCCGCTTTGCTGATCTTTGCCGCAGCACTTTTTGTCGCCGCAGGATCGCCCGGCCCAAGTATCGCGGCTTTGGTCGCACGGGTTCTCTCGCGCGGCCACCGCGATGTGCTGCCCTTTCTTGCCGCGATGTGGCTTGGTGAAGCCATTTGGCTGGCATTGGCGGTCTGGGGGCTTTCGTCACTGGCAACCACCTTCCACTCTGCCTTCATCGCCTTGAAATGGGCCGGTGTGGGGTATCTTTTGTGGCTTGCGTGGAAGATGTGGCGCGCGCCGGTCAATCTTGACCAATCGGCACTTCCCGCGCGTCAATCCCCCCTCAAGATGTTTGCGGCCGGATTGGCGATCACCCTGGGCAACCCCAAGATCATGGTGTTTTACCTCGCATTGCTGCCCACGATCGTCGATCTGGGCCATCTGACCATGCTTGGTTGGCTGGAGCTGACCGGAACCATGCTGCTGGTTCTTGTGGTGACTGATCTGACCTGGGTCTTGCTGGCCACACGCGCCCGGCTGTTCCTCAAAAGCCCGCGCGCGGTTCGCATGGCCAATCGCCTCAGTGCCGGGATGATGGCAGGTGCCGCCACCGCTATCGCCACACGCTAAAAGGTCAAGGCCTCGCGCTTGTGATCGTTCGCAGTTTGCGAACATCACCCGCTGCTGCGTGTGATTTTGCACCACTTTCATCTTGCCCGCGCCCCGCGCCGCTCCGGAATTGACTTTTACGCCATCTCGGGGCCTATCGGTTCCATTGCTTGAATAATTCCCAGCCAAGGACCCGCCATGACCCCCGCCGCCCGTCTTGAAAAGCTGATCCGCGACGCCGCAACTCTGGTCCTGCCTGAAAGCCTGCGCAATTGGATCCGGGCGCAACAACGCCGCTTCAAACTGCAATCGGTCCCCGTCGGATCGGTCGATTTCGGCGGGTTACGGCGCTTGTCCCCGATCAGCGCCATCTTCGGCAAAGACCGTGATCTTTTGACCATCGAACGCTATTATATCGAGGAATTCCTTGCCAATAACGCCGCCGATATCAAAGGCCGGGTGCTGGAAATGGGCGATCCGAGCTATATCCGCCGCTTTGGCAAGGGCGTCACCCAGGAAGACGTGCTGAACTATGTCGAGGGCAACCCGCAGGCCACCATCGTCGCCGATCTGACGGATGCACCGCACATCCCCGACAATTCCTTCGACTGCATCATCATCACCCAGACCCTGCAGATGATCTTTGACGTCGATAAGGCCATCGCCACGCTTTACCGTATCCTCAAACCCGGTGGCGTGGTTTTATGCACCTCGCATGGCATGACACGGGTCGCCCGGCGCGAAGGCGTTGATGACTGGGGCGAATACTGGCATTTCACCACCCAATCAAAACGCCGCCTCTTTCACGCGCATTTCCCGCGCGAAAACACCCATGTCTCGACCGTCGGCAATGTCTTCACCTGCATTTGCAACCTGCACGGACTTGGCGCATCCGAGATCGACAAATCCGAACTCGACATGCATGACCCGAATTTTGAGATGCTGGTGCTGGTGCGCGCCGTCAAACCCGCATGACGCATTTCCAAGGGAAATGCCTGGACCCGGAAACAAAAATGGCGGAGCCCGGCTCCGCCATTTTTTCAATTTGATTACAGCCGCTTACTTGATCGCAAGGAACCCTTCAAAGCACAGGTACTTCTGGATCGTGACCACATCCTTGAAGCCTGCCCGCGCAAGCAAATCAAGATTGCCCTGGGTGGAAAACGGCTCCATCACACCCTTCAGGCTGCGCGACTTCTCGACAATCTCTTCGCCCGAAAAGCCGTTGTTGATCTTGAAGTCATTGTAAAGCTGCATGATCAGATCCTGGAACCGCGCATCAGGCGCGCGGACCTTTTCAAACATCACCAAAGCCCCGCCCCAGTTCAGCGTCTTATAGATCTTGTCGAACATCTCTTGCCGGTAGCGCGGCGGCACGAACTGCATGGTATAATAGCTGACCATCAGATCAGAGCTTTCCATCTCGATATGGCGCGCATCGCCTTGCACGATCGAAACATTCGAGAGGTCCTTGCAATGGCCCTCTGCCGCTTTGATCATCGCGGGTTCCACATCAATCCCGACCCAGCGCGCGCCTTCCTTGCGGCTGTGATGCTCTGCCATCTTGCGCAGCAACTCTCCGGTCGAGGTGCCGATCTCATAGATCACGCTGTCATTCTTGACGAAAAAGTCAGAGACTTGGCAGATCAGATCATGGCCGGATTCGTAAAGCGGCACCGATAGCTTGATATGGTCGACGAATGTGTCGGGAACATCATTGCCAAATGTCCAGCCTGCATTCTCGGCCATGATTTTTTGACCAACACCCATCAATACTCTCCTAAATTCATAAGGCAGCTTGCGTATCCGCCGAAACCGGCGTTGCGAAATTGCCGGGGGCGATTTTTCCAGATCAACATAGCAAGCCCTGCCATGAATAGCATTTCTTGTGTTTTTCCGCGAGCAGTTCGTTGCGAAAATGGCGCGTAAACTGTAAAATTTCTTCGGATTTCGGCGCATGGCGCAACAAGGCCGCGAAAACTCTACCTTTGATACGCGACTCGCGGCACATAAAAGCCGGTCGTCTTGGCCCCGTGGCACGGGTGCTGATCTGTGTTGCGCCTTGCCCGGCCAAAAAATTCAGTCAGGCCGCGCTGGCCGAAGAAAAGGATCCCGACATGTGCGGCATTTTCGGTCTTGTGGCAGATAACACCAGCGTAACGCCTGACCGCAAGAAATTGCTTCAAAGTGCCGCCCTTCTCAGCCATCGCGGGCCGGATGCAAATTCCGCCGACACCGCACCGGGCGTCGGCATGGCCCATGCGCGGCTATCGCTTGTCGATCTTGACGCGCGCTCGAACCAGCCTTTTGCCGACCCCTCGGGGCGCTACCTCATGGTGTTCAACGGCGAAGTCTATAATTTCCGTGAACTGCGCGGCGAACTGGCCGCTAAAGGTGTGGCCTTCCACACCACTTCCGACACCGAAGTTGTGTTGCAAATGCTGATCCATCTGCCCACGGCCGAGGCTTTGCGCCGTCTGTCGGGGATGTTTGCCATTGCATTTTATGACCGCGAAACCCGCAAACTGGTCTTGGCGCGCGACCGGTTCGGGATGAAGCCGCTTTATTGGACCGAAGGCAATTGCGGTGCCACCGCCGCGTTGTTTTTCGCATCCGAAGCCAAGGCCTTTCGCCCCTGGCTTGATCTGCGCCCAAATCAGGCGGCGGTCTTTGCCTATCTGATGAAATTTCCCGGCGCCACCCAAGGCAACACCATGTTCGATGCCATCCACAGCCTGCCGCCCGGCGGGATGTTGGAACTTTTGCCCGGCAAAGCCCCCGAAATATCGCGCTTCTTCACCTTGCCCGAGTTTTTGGACGCCGGCGAATACGAGCGTCTGACCGCCATGTCCCCCACCGCCATCGCCGATGAATTTGAGGAGCTGATGGGCCGTTCCATCGCCGCCCACCGCTTCGCCGACGCGCGTGTGGGCGCGTTCTGCTCCGGTGGCGTCGACAGCTCTCTCATCGTGGCGATGGCCGCGCGCCAGACCAAGGATATGGCGCTGTTTCATGCCGAGGTGAAAGGCAGCTGGTCCGAACTTAAGCCCGCACAGGCCCTCGCGCGCCATCTGGGGCTGGAGCTTTTTCATGTCGAGGTCGAAGAACAGGACTTTGTCGATATGATCCCGCGGGTCATGCAGCATTACGAACAGCCCTTCAGCTATCACCCGAACTGCCCGCCTTTGATGATGGTGGCCGAACTTGGCCGCCAGAACGGCGTTAAGGGGCTGTTGTCGGGCGAAGGGTCTGATGAATTATTCCTTGGTTATCCGTGGCTTGGCCGCAAGCGCCTGACCGATGGATATGACCGGATGATCGCGGGGTTGCGCGCGGCGATAAGGGGCATTCCCGGCTTTGGCCCGATCCTTGCGCCCGACCGCCAAGCCAATTTCGCCGAAGTGATGTCCCTGATGACCGGGCGCGAAGATGCCGATGATCAGGATATGATCGACGCGGGCCTTGCCCGTCTGCCGCAATCCTTGCGTGACCGGACATTGGGCTGGACCCAGGATTATCTGCACCACCATCTGCGCACGCTTTTGCACCGCAATGACACCATGGGCATGGCCGCCAGCATCGAGGCGCGCTTTCCCTTTCTTGATCATGACCTTGCCCGCTTTGGCGTGAACCTTCCCGGCCGCTTCAAACTGCGCCGCTCGCCGCTTGTCTGGGAAAAGGCCCATCCCTTCATGCGCGACAAATGGGTGGTGCGCGCGGTGGCCGATCGTTACCTGCCCGCCGATCTCAGCCAAAGGATCAAGGTCGGTTTCTGGACCACAACCTTCCAACGGATGGAGGTGGATGACCGTTTCTTCCAAGGCTCGCCCTTGGGCGATCTGCTGGGCCTCTCATCAGGGCAGCTGGCCCGCACGATTGAAACCGCAAGTCAGGATCTGCGCTTGCGGTTCTTGCATCTTGATATCTGGGCGCGCACCGTGGTTGACAATCAATCCGCCGAAGCCTCGGTCGCACGCCTGCGCGACCATGTCACCATTCGCCCCCAAGGCGCGCCAGCCCTACAACGCGCCGCCCAGCCGGGCCTGCGCAGTGCAGCAGCACCTTTTTGATCTATGGCGTTTCGCGTTTAACCTGACACATGCGGCATCACTTAACGCGTTGAAATCTCTGATTTCAGGCAGCTTTAAGTGATTCAGGCTTAACGCAAAACGCTT
>JBATTI010000186.1:0-3553 GCA_049670445.1 Albidovulum sp.
CCGCCGATGACAGCATTGATCACGAAACCCCGCTGTCGGAAGTGTTCGAGGATCAGATTTCCTGTGCCGATATCGTGCTTTTGTCGAAGGCCGATCTGGCGGGCGAGGCGGGCCTTGCCGCCGCCCGTGCGGTGATTGAGGCCGAGGCCCCGCGCAAACTGCCGATCATCGCGATGGAGGAAGGCCGCATTGATCCGCGCCTGATTCTTGGCCTGAATGCCGCCGCCGAAGATGACATTGATGCGCGGCCTTCGCACCATGATGGCCATGACGACCATGAACATGATGATTTTGAAACTGTGGTCATCAGCCTGCCCGAAGTGACCGACCCCGAAGCACTTCAGGCCGCGATCGTGCGGTTGGCGAGCGAGCAGCATATCTTGCGCGTCAAAGGCTATGTTGCGGTGACGGGCAAGCCGATGCGGATGCTGGTGCAGGCCGTGGGTACGCGCATTCGTGCGCAGTATGACCGGCCATGGGGGGATACGCCGCGCCAATCGCGACTGGTGGTGATTGGAGAGCATGATCACGTCGATCCGGCCGCGATCCGTGCGGTTCTGGTGCCAGAACCAGTAGGGGCCTGACCTTTCATGCATGTGGTCTTTCGCGAAAGTCATGGGCTGGACGAAAGTGATACGCCCTTCGATCTTGGCCAGGACCCGGCCGAGCTTGTGGTGCTGTCTTTTTCCGACAGTGACCTTGGCGCTTTCGCGGCGGGCTGGCATCGGGCGAAGGGCGGATTGCCGACGCTGAGGCTGGCAAATCTTGTGGCGCTTCGCCATCCTTTGTCGGTCGATACCTATGCGGAAAAGACCCTAATCGGCGCAAAAGGTATCTTGATCCGGCTGATTGGCGGCGAAAGCTATTGGTCTTACGGGCTGGCGCAGGTGCAGGATCTGGCGCGGCGGCACGGCATTGCTTTGGCGGTTTTGCCCGCCGACGGGCGCGAGGATCCGCAGCTTGACGCGCTTTCGACATTGCCCAAATCAACCCTGCACCGGCTGACGGCGCTTTGTGATGCCGGGGGCGCGGTTGCCGCACAGGCCGCGTTGCAGCAGCTTGCACTGGCCGCCGGGCTTTATGCGGGGCCGGTGGCCGGCGACAAGACCGTGCCGCAATTTGGCTGGTACCAGCCCGGCAAAGGTGTGGTTGCTGCGCCAGCCGGGGGCGCGCGGCCGCTGGCAGTCGTGACCTTTTACCGGTCTTACCTCACGTCAGCCGATACCGACACGATTGATGCGATGATCGCGGCACTCGAGGCGCGCGGCTTTGCCGCAATCGGTGCTTTCGCCCCAAGCCTGAAGGACGCCGCAGCCTCTGTCTGGCTGGGGGCCGAGCTTGTGCGGCTTGGCCCGGCGGCCATCGTCAATGCCACGGCCTTTTCGGCCAAGGGCGCGGATGGGGCCGCGTCGCCCTTGGATGCGCCGGGTTGCCCGGTTTTTCAGCTTGCCCTGTCCACCGCAAGGCGTAGTGATTGGGAAGGGTCCGAGCGCGGTCTTTCGCCCGCCGATCTGGCCATGCATGTGGTTTTGCCAGAAGTTGACGGGCGAATCTTTGCCGGGGTGGCCAGTTTCAAGCAACCTTCGCGCCGCGATCCTGATCTGCAATATTCGCGCTTCGCGCACCGCGCCGATCCCGAACGGGTGGCGGCGATTGCTGACAAGGTCGCAGGTTGGTGGCGTTTGGCATCAACCCCGGCTGCAGATCGGCAGCTGGCGCTGGTGTTGTCGACATATCCGGGCAAGGCGCATCAGCTGGCCCATGCGGTGGGCCTTGATGCTTTGGCCTCGGCCGATACGATTCTGGCGGCCTTGGCGGCTGATGGCTATGGGGTGACAAGGCGCGATGGCCTAGCCCGGGCGCTGGGCCATGAGGTGATAGAATGGCCGGTTTCGGCCTATTTAGAGGCTGTTTCGGAACTGCCTGACGCCCTGCGCGAGGCTCTCTTCGCCGCTTGGGGGCCCATCGAGGATGACCCGGCCGTCAAAGCGGGCGCTCTTCGCTTCGCCGCCCTTCGGTGCGGCGCGGCGCTCATCGCGTTGCAGCCGGAACGCGGCGAGGTGGCCGGTCGCGAAGATGCCTATCACGACCTGTCCCGCGTCCCGCGCCATGCCTATGTCGCTTTCTATCTGTGGCTGCGCGCCCAAGGCATGCACGCCATGGTACATATCGGCGCGCATGGCACGCTGGAATGGTTGCCGGGCAAATCTGTGGCGCAATCAGATGCCTGCTGGCCCGAAGCCCTGACCGGTGCGATGCCGGTGATCTATCCGTTCATCGTTAATGATCCGGGCGAGGCCGCACAGGCCAAGCGCCGCATTGGCGCAGTGACCATCGGCCATCTGCCACCGCCGATGCTTGACAGCGCCCTGCCCGAAGGCATGACCCGGCTGGAGCGGTTGCTGGACGAATATTCCACCGCTGACGGGCTTGACCCCTCACGCCGCGACCGGCTTATCGGATCAATCCGCGATGAGGCGCAAGCGGCTGGCGTTGAGGCCGATCTTGGCATCCCCGCCGATGCCTCACCCGCCGAGGCAATCACCCGCATCGACCGCTTCGTCTGCGACATCAAGGAAAGCCAGTTCGGCGAGGGGCTGCATGTCTTCGGGCAAGGTCAATGCGGTGCTGAGGAAAGCGCGGGTCTGATGGCGGCCCTGGCGGGTGCGGGCGTAACGGCAGGCCCTTCGGGATCGCCCTATCGGGGCCGCTCGGACGTGTTGCCGACCGGGCGCAACCTTTACACCACCGACCCGCGCGCCGTGCCGTCGCGCGTCGCCCACGCCCAAGGCGTGAAACTGGCGGAAGAGCTGTTGCGCAAACATCTGCAAGATCATGGCGATTGGCCCAAATCACTGGTCATCGATCTGTGGGGTTCGGCCACGATGCGCACGGCGGGCGAGGAATTTGCCATGGCGTTGCAGCTTGCGGGCCTTGCCCCTCGTTGGGATGACGGATCAGATCGCGTGTCTGGCTTTGAGATCATCCCTCTGGCCCTGCTGCGCCGCCCGCGCATTGATGTGACTTTGCGCGTTTCAGGCCTGTTCAGAGACGTATTTCCGGGGCTCGCACAGCTTTTCGAGGCCGCCGCCACCGCTTTGGCGGGGCGCGAAGAATCCCGCGAGGATAACCCCTACCTCGATGAGACCCCGCGTGTTTTTGGCCCCAAGCCCGGCCTTTACGGCCTGTCGATGGGGGCAGCGCTTGAAGATTACGGGCAAGATGGCCAGACCGCCGCAGGTGAAGCCTGGCTTAAAGGTTCGGAATGGACCGCCGGACTGGCCGAGCCGCGACGAGAGCGAGCAGCGCTCGAGGAGCGCGTGAAGGGCGCGGACGCATTTGTTCATGTGCAGGATCTGGCCGAATCCGATCTGCTTCTGGCATCGGATTACGCGGCACATGAAGGCGGATTTGCCGCCGCTGTCGCGCGCCTTGGCGGCCAGCAACCCGCACTTTACCATCTTGATGCCACGCAAGAGGGCCGCCCCCGCGCCCGGACCTTGCCCGAAGAATTGGCCCGCGTAGTGCGCGCCCGGGCCGCCAACCCCAAATG
>JBATTI010000187.1:0-3451 GCA_049670445.1 Albidovulum sp.
GTCCACTGGTCAGTGCGATACGCACCGCATCTTGGCGGAATTCGTCCGTCCGTTTCAGTCCCATAGTCAGTCTCCTTTGTTGCAGTAAATGCTATCAAAGGAGCGGCATCAAACCGCGACAGGTCCAGCTCGTTGATCCAGTTTCAACCAGTACCGCATTTGACGTCGCTCTTCCGCTTCCATGCCGAAGGAAGTCAAGTCCAGCGCCAGAAGCCGCGGCCGAAAACCGTATCGCGCCAAATGCCAAACAGAGACTCGGGCGGCATTGGGCGGTTATTTCCCCTGTGAATTCAAGTCTCTAGGGGTCGATACCCCGCGCAAGTCGCGGAGAACACGCCACAATATGTGGGCGTAAAATCGTTTAAAATCAATGTATTATATGGTGGCGGAGGAGGTGGGATTCGAACCCACGGTAGACTTTCACCTACGTCGGTTTTCAAGACCGGTGCATTAAACCGCTCTGCCACTCCTCCGACTGGTTTCGATTATAGGGTGGCGCGCGATTCTGAAAGGGACTTCGCGCTGTTTTTTGCCATCCTGTGGCATCCGCCTTTCCTTGTGCGCCGGGCTGGGATAAACTGTTGCGCAAGCGCGGCAAAGCGCAGTGGATCGAGCAGGCAAATACCGAAGCGGCGGGCATTATTCGCGGTCGTGCTTCGTGTTGTCTTGGTGGGGCGGGCGCGTGATTATACGGCGCGAAAAGGGGCACGAAATGGCCAGTATCAGGTTCAGCGGTTTTACTTTGCTCATATGTAGTCTTGGCGCTCTCACCGCTTGTGAGACGGGTCAGGAACCGTTCAATTTCCTCAAGAAAGATGCGCCCGCTGCGGAAGCATCGGCCACGGAAGAGGGCAGCCCAGTGCTGATTTCCGTGATTGGCGGCGATCACGATGTTGAGGCGCCAGAGATTTTCAAGGTAACCGACAAGGCCCTTTGGGACGGGCGGCCCTCGCTTGGGGGGGTATGGGTTGCGCATAGTTCGGTGAAAGATCCGCAACGTGTCGTGATCCGCAATCCGGCCAATGGCAAGTCGGTCAACGGCGCACTTTTCCGGCGCGAGATCGACAACCCCGGACCAAGTTTGCAATTGTCGTCGGATGCGGCGCAGGCGCTTGGGTTGCTGGCGGGGCAGCCAATGACGCTGGAGGTTGTGGCGATCAAGCGTGTTGAAGCGCCGGCAAAAGCGCCCAAACCAGAAGCGGCACCAGAAGCGGCACCCCAAGCGGCACCCCAAGCGGCGCCGGTAGCGGCAGCCGCCAGCGAAGCAAGTATCACTGCCCAAGCAATCGCCCCGGCGGATGGCGCTGGCGGCGAAACGGCCGCGCCCAAGCTTACGAAAGCGCAAGAGCGCAAGGCCAAACGCGAGGCGCGCAAACAAGAACGCGCCGCCGCCAAGGCCGCACTTGCCGCCACAGCGGCCGAAACGGCGCGGCTGGCGGCACCGGCAACGTCAAGCAGACCAAAGAAGAAGCCCGGATCTGAAGGCGCGGCCAGCGCGCAAAGTACCATCGAGCAAAAGCCGCTGGAGGAGGTTGTGTCCACCGCTGAGGCTGCGATTTCCAAAGCAGCCGGGCAGGCGGCGCAGGCCGATGCCGCGGCCCCGGCTGCTGCGGCGGCTGCGGCAGCAGCACCGAAGGCATCCGAAAAGCTCAATCGCCCCTATGTTCAGATTGCGGTGTTCAATGTTGAGGCCAATGCCGAAAAGGCAGCAGCTGACATGCGAAAGGCTGGCCTGACCGCCGCCGTCAAGAGTGGCAGTCAGGATGGCAATGCCTTTTGGCGCGTGATCGTCGGCCCGGCGGCAAGTGTCGCGGACCGCGATGCGATGACAACAAGACTTAAGACACTTGGATATCCCGACGCATATCCGGTCAAGAAATAAATCAGGAGGCACCGCCCAGCCATGCTTATTTGGTCGCGTTTAGCCGCAGTTACCGGTCTGGCAGCCCTTGCGTGCTTCTTGCCGCTTATGCCCGCCGCTGCATTCGATACAAGTGCGGCATCGGCTTGGGTTTACGACGTCAAGACCGACACGGTCCTTTTGGAGAAAAACGCCGAGACCCCGATCCATCCGGCGTCCATGTCCAAGCTTATGACGGTCTTCATGCTGTTTGAGGCCTTGCGCGACGGGCGCGTGGCGCTGGACGAACGTTTCTCGGTTTCATCGCGCGCGCGGGCGATGACCGGCTCCACCATGTTCCTGAATGAGGCCGACAGGCCGACGGCCGAGGATCTGATCCGCGGTATTGTGGTTCTGTCGGGCAATGATGCTTGTGTGGTTGTGGCCGAAGGGCTGGCCGGAACCGAGGCGGAGTTTGCCCGCAAGATGAATGAACGCGCCAAGCAATTGGGGCTTCATTCCTCGCATTTCACCAATTCAACCGGCTGGCCGGACCCCGACCATTTGATGAGTGCCGCAGACCTTGGCACTCTGGCGACAAGGCTGATCCGGGACTTTCCTGAATATTACAAGTATTTCTCTTTGACCGAGTTTCCTTATGATGGCCGCTCGCCTGCCAATCGCTTCAACCGCAATCCGTTGTTGAAGCTGGGTATTGGCGCTGACGGGCTTAAAACCGGCCATACGCAAGAGGCGGGGTATGGGCTTGTCGGATCCGCCAAGCAGGGCGACCGGCGCGTGGTTTTTGTGATTGCGGGGATGAGTTCGGAAAAACAGCGGGCCGAAGAGGCCGAGCGGGTTGTGAACTGGGCTTTTCGCGAATTCGTCCAGAAAACCGTGGTGAAGAAGGGCAGTAAAGTGGCCGATGCTGCGGTGTGGATGGGGGATGCGGAAAGTGTCGGATTGGTTGTCGAGGAAGATCTGTCGCTTTTGCTGCCGTCTTTGGTGCAAGACAAGCTGGCAGCGAATATCAGATATACCGGGCCGATCGAGGCGCCGGTCAGTGCTGGCACCAAGCTTGCGGAAATGATCGTCGATATACCGGGCCATGCGGCAGTGACCGTGCCTTTGGTTGCCGAAAGCGATGTTGCCAAGAGCGGGTTCAAAAAACGGCTTGGCATTGCTTTTGGCATATTGTCGACGCGGCTTGCCGCCGAACTTGGCGGCTGACCGGCCCGATGTTCATCACCTTTGAAGGCATAGACGGATCGGGAAAGTCCACCCAGGCTGCGCTTTTGGCCGAGGTTTTGCGCGCCGAGGGGCGCGATGTGGTGCTGACGCGGGAACCCGGCGGCAGTCCGGGGGCCGAAGAGATCCGCCGCCTTGTGCTTGAGGGCGACCCCGACCGCTGGTCTGCCGAGACGGAAATATTGCTGTTCACGGCGGCGCGGCGCGACCATCTGGAACGCACGATCAATCCCGGCCTGGCGGCACAGAAGGTGGTGATATCTGACCGGTTCGCGGATTCGACCCGCATGTATCAGGGCCTGTCGCGCGGTGATCTGCGCGCGGTGGTGGACCGCTTGCACGCGATGATGATTGGCCGTGAAC
>JBATTI010000188.1:0-2089 GCA_049670445.1 Albidovulum sp.
CCCCACAAGGGCGGCGCGACCATGTGGCGCCGGTGCTGTTTCGCCGGTCGCTCAAGAACGCTTAAAGCGTTTCGCGCGAATCGCCGGGACCGCGCATTTCAATCGCGCCCAGCGTAACCGCGCCTAGAATGAGACGGTAACATCGGGCAGGTTCAATGACTTGACCAGATCGCGCACTTCTTGACGTGCCGCGACGTTCGAGAGGTTAAGGTTCTCAACCCCCACATCGCGCAGATCCAGAAGCGTCAGCCCGCGGGGGAAAAGCTCGCGAAAGATCACGCGTTCGGAAAAGCCCGGAACCACGCGAAAGCCGATGCGCTTTGACAATTGCTCCAAGGCTTCGCCGACTTTCTTCTTGTTATGCATCTGCTGGGCGCCAAGACGGTTGCGCAACACGATCCAGTCGATGGGCTTCAACCCGGCGCGGGCGCGCAGCTGGCGCGCCGACCAGACCATTTCCGAAGAGATCGAAGGGCCGGTTACGCGGCTGGTGTCGGGGTCAATGCGGGCCAGAAGATCAAAGTCGATGAAACTGTCATTCAGCGGCGTGATCAGCGTATCGGCCAGCGAATGGGCGACCTGACTAAGCCTTGTATGGCTGCCGGGGCAGTCGATAAGGATGAAATCGCAATCTTTTTCAAGGCTTGCCACCGCCGCCGAAAGACGGTGGTCAAACACGTTTTCGCTGGGGGCCAGGGTTGATTGATCAACCTCGGGCAATTCGCGGTAATCCGGGATCGGCAGGTCAAGCCCTTCCTTGCGCGCATAGGCAATGCGGTTCTCGACATAGCGCCCGAAGCTGCGCTGGCGCAGATCAAGGTCCAGCCCGCCAACCTTATGGCCCATCCGGACAAGAGCTGTGGCCACATGCATGCAGGTCGTCGATTTGCCCGACCCACCCTTTTCATTACCAACAACGATGATATGCGCCACGATCCGTCCTTATCCGCTGTCCGAGAGACTCAAAAGGCGCGCCGTTGCCAGCGCGCCTGTCACTATATGTTGTATGCGCCTTTTTGAAAAGCGCAAGCAGTTCAGAATCCGAGACCTGCGTACTTGTTTTTGAACTTCGACACACGGCCGCCGGTATCCATCAGCCTGGTGTTGCCGCCGGTCCATGCCGGATGCACCGAAGGATCGATATCCAACGACATCTGATCGCCGTCCTTGCCCCAGGTCGATTTGGTCTGGAACACGGTGCCATCAGTCAATTTCACATTGATCATGTGGTAGTCGGGGTGAATGTCTTTTCTCATGGTTCCCGCTCCTATTCGGCTTTGGCTTTGTAACGGGTGTTCTCGGCGATCCGCGCCGATTTACCGCGACGATCGCGCAGATAGTAAAGCTTGGCGCGGCGCACACGGCCACGGCGCACAACTTCGATCGTGTCGATATTGGTCGAGTAAAGCGGGAAAACCCGTTCCACGCCTTCACCGAACGAGATTTTGCGCACGGTGAACGATGCAGAGATGGTCGAGCCACCTTTGCGGGCGATACACACGCCTTCGTAATTCTGTACACGGGTACGCGTACCCTCAGTCACCTTGAAGCCGACTTTCACGGTGTCACCGGCCTTGAAGTCCGGGACGTCCTTGGCGAGGCTGGCGATCTGCTCGGCCTCTAGCGTTGCGATAATATCCATCGCATATCCTTTCCAATGCTCGCGGTTAATCCACGAAGGTGTTGTCGCATCCTCAGAGCTCTGGTCTTCACCCGGGTCCCTATCGGCTTTCACCAGATACGCCCGCCAGAGGTCAGGTCACTTTCTTTTGGTCCATTCCTGCCCGCCCGTCTCTTGCCGAAGAAGGCAAGCGCATCAGCCAACAAAAAAGGTCCGATGGACTCAACCCAAGTCCCCGGACAGGCGGGGTATAGGGGGGAAGGGGGGATGGGTCAAGTGTGCGGATGAGGATGTGCGGGTTCAGAATCGCGGGCGTAAGGTTTGATCAAAATTATTGCCAAAAATATGATCAAATGCCAAGCTGCCCTGTGATCGCAGTCTTGAAAGGGCGCCCCTATGGATATGATCAAGACCAAAGACCCGAAATTCGTTTTGCGCCATGCGACGGTTCAGGATGCCGGGCTGATT
>JBATTI010000189.1:0-2274 GCA_049670445.1 Albidovulum sp.
TGTTGTCCAAAGGCCCGGAAAAATGCGCCGAGAAATTTGGAGAAGAGGCGGTTGAAGCGATTATCGAAGCCGTGAAGGGCGACCGGTCACGCTTGGCATCAGAAGCGGCGGATGTGCTTTATCACCTTCTGGTAATGCTTGCCGCACGGGACGTGACCCTCAGCGCCGTATTCGCAGAGCTTGAAAAACGCGAAGCGCAATCGGGGCTTGCCGAAAAACAAGCACGTGGCTGACATTTCGCGGGTCACGAATTTTCTGCGAAAATTCGGATGATTTTTCGCAGAAAAATCGCGAGGTTTCATGACAGGGCCCGACGCTCGATCCGCATGTAGCGGCGGCCAAGGGAAATGGCGCGCGCTATGAACAAGATTTGTAGTGCCGCCCAAAGCCCATGATTGCCAAAATACATCGGCAACAGCACCACAGCCGGCAGATAGATTGCCATCGCTTCAAGCATCGCCCAGCGCATATCGCGGGTTTGGGTGGCACCGATGAAAATCCCGTCAAGCATCCAGCATGCGATCCCCAATACCGGTGCCATCGCCACCCAAAACAGCCAACCGCGCGCCGCCGATCGCACCTCAGGCTCTGTTGTCATCAGATCAATAATCGATGGCCCCGCCAGCCAAAACCCAAGGCCAAGCAGCAATGCCCCCGCAGCCCCCCATTGTGATGAAGCAATCGCCGCGCGCCGCAAGGTCACGGCCGATCTTGCCCCGACCGCCTGCCCCACCAAAGATTCTGCGGCGAAGGCAAAGCCATCCAGCCCATAGGCGGTGATTTCCAAAAATTGCACCAACACCTGATTGGCCGCAAGCGTCACATCGCCAAAGCGCGCGCCCATGAATACAAATGTGGTAAAGGCCCCTTGCAACAACACCGAGCGGATCATGATATCGCTATTGACGCTGGCCATCCGCCTGAGCTTGACCGCGTCGAATATCCGAGCGCGATCGCGCAAGACCGCCGGTCGCAAGCCTTCGCGGCACAGATATAAACCCAGCGCCAGCGCAGTCCATTCCGCGATCAAAGTCGCAATCGCCACCCCTTCGACGCCCCAGCCCAGACCCAGAACGAACCAAAAATCCAAAATGACATTCAGCCCGTTCATCCAAAGCTGCAAGATCAGGACCGCACGGGTGCGTTCAACCGCAATCAGCCATCCGGTGACGGCATAAAGGGCAATTGTCGCAGGCGCCCCCCAAACGCGGATGCCAAGATAGGATGCAGCAAAACTCTCAACCTCTGCCGAGGCGGGCGCCACATGAAAGGCCAGCGCGAAAAATGGCACCTGCAAGACCACGATGCCAAGCCCGGCGGCGAAGGCAATCAGCAGCGCGCGGATCAATATGGCCGAGAGTTCATGATCATCGCGCGCGCCCAGGGCTTGTGCTGCCAGCCCCGAGGTCCCCATGCGCAAGAACCCGAACAGCCAATAGAATGTCGCCAGAATGATCGCCCCGATCCCGACCGCGCCGATCAGCGCCGCTTGCCCCATCTGCCCCACAACACCGGTATCAACCGCCCCCAAAAGCGGTACCGTGGCATTCGACAAAACGATCGGCAGCGCGATCTTGAGAACCCGTCTATGGCTTATTTCGGTCATCTGTGCCGCCCAACCATGCTTCAGCTGCCGCCGCAACCGCACCCCTATCTAGGACCACGGGACCTGCGTGATTGCAATGCCGAACCGGCCCGATAATCCTGCCCGATCTGCATATCCCCACAGTTGTTTTCGCGGCAGACAAGCCCTAGACTTCCGCCAAGAGGTGACCGATGTCTTATGAGACACTCAGCTTTAAGGAAATGTGCACGCGCTTCGACGTGACCCCCCGGACTTTACGCTATTATGAATATATAGAGCTGCTGTCCCCGACCAAAGAAGGCAGATCGCGCTTTTATGGTCCGCGCGAAGTCGCGCGTCTGACGTTGATCTTGCGCGGGCGGCGTTTTGGCTTCGGCCTTGAAGAGATTCGCAAATGGCTACTGATCTATCAGCAACAAGGCACGCGCGAACAAAATGAAGCTTTGGTTGAACTGGCAAGCCGGCAGTTGACGGAATTGACCCGGCAGCACGCAGAGCTGGAAGCCACGATCGCCGAACTGAAGGCCGTGCATGATGCCACAGTGCAGACGCTTAAATATTAACCAACAAGGCCTGAATGACCCGGCGTTTGAGGCAAAATGCCATGTTCACAAGATACGAAAATTGCGCTTACCTAGGGTCAATCTTTAATGACATTACGCTAAAGATATTGTGACGCCACGTTACGT
>JBATTI010000190.1:0-5569 GCA_049670445.1 Albidovulum sp.
TTGAACTTGGCAACCGAACCAAAGCTTTCGGTGATGGCTTTTTCCAGACCACCGGGCATGGCGCGGCCCTTGGGGCCCATCATTTCCCAAAACTGCGCGTGATTCCAATGCTGCGAGGCATTGTTGAAAATGCCGTTTTGCGCGACAGAGCCCGCCTGATAGGTGCCGCGCACGATATCTTCGACAGATTTGCCTTCCCATTCAGTTCCAGCAATCAGCTTATTGCCGTTATCGACATAGGCCTTGTGGTGGATGTCGTGGTGATATTCGAAGGTTTCCTTCGACATGCCCTGAGCGGCCAGCGCATCATGGGCATAGGGAAGATCGGGAAGGGTGAAGGTCATGGCGTGATCCTTTCGCGCGAGGGTTATTTCTGCCTAGCCTTTAAGCGCGCTTGGGCGGTCAAGGTCAAGGGTGGGGGCTGTCTGCCCCCACCCCCCCGAGAGTATTTTTGCCAGGAAGATGTGGGTCAGGCCGAGAAAAGCTCTGATCCCGGTCTGGCCGAGGATTCCAGCAGGCCAAAAACATAACCCGCGACCGAGCGGAAGGAGATGAGGGTGAATTCATCTTCATCCGATTTCCAAAGGGCGGCGGCGACCTGGGCGGCTCGGCTGCGGCGCAATTCGCCGGGTTGCAGATTGGCGAAATCGACCGGGCAAAGCTTCATCAGCACATCCGTGGCCCGCGCGCCCTTGACGCGAAACATCGCGCGGGCATCAGAGACATCGGAAACCAACGCATGATCTTTTTGCAAAGATTTGGTCAGGCTGGCCACGGTTTCGGCCACCTTGGCATAGGGCACAAGGATCAAAAGTTCATCCGGGCTCATCCAGCCAACGCTGGCCCCGTCCTTAAGCGTGATCTTGCGTGCGGCAGGCACGTCAAGGCCGATCGCAGCCTTCAGCGCCTTTTGCATAGCAGCAGATGCAAGATCACCGCGCAGGGTGATCATTCCTTGCAGCCCCGCCTCGCTGATCTGGGCGAAACCTTCATAAGACTTTCCATCCAAAGCGCTGACTGCATTAGACATTTTGCTTCGCCCCTTCTTTGTCGTAAAAGACCTGATCGACAATCCGCGCCTGAACCACCCGGCCATTATCGACCGGGAAATCAAGCACCTCGCCCATGCGGTCGGGCCCATGTTTCACCAGCCCCATCGCGATGCCCTTGCCCAAAGTGGGCGAGAAATAGCTGGAGGTGACGCGCCCTTGGGTGTTGCGCTGGCCATTGGCATTCACGCCCTCGGCCACCGCATAGGCGCCATCGGGAATGACCGAGCCGTCAAGGGTTTCCAGCCCGACAAGCTGCCAGCGATCGGGGCTGGCCATGAAGCTGCGCTGTTGCGCGCGCTTGCCAAGGTAATCGGCCTTCTTTTTGGAAATCGCCCAGGCCATGTTCAGATCTTGGGGGATGACCGTGCCGTCACTTTCGTCACCGATCATGATAAAGCCCTTCTCGGCGCGCAAGACATGCAGGCATTCGGTGCCGTAGGGCATCAGGCCAAACTCTTGCCCCGCCTTGTGCAAAGCCTCCCAAAACGCCAGGCCTTCCGAGGCTGGCACGGCGATTTCATAGCTCAGCTCGCCCGAGAAAGAGATGCGGAAGACCCGCGCCCGGAAGTCGCCCAATGTGCCGTCGCGCCATTCCATGAACGGCAGCGCTTCGCGCGATACATCCATGCCGCCAAGCTTTTCAAGAAGCTTGCGGGCATTGGGGCCGACAACCGCGATCTGGGCGAATTCTTCGGTCAGATTGGCGGTATAGACCTTCCAATCCCACCATTCGCATTGCAGCCAGTCTTCCATCCAGCCGTGAATGCGGTCTGCCCCGCCCGAGGTGGTATGGCAAAGCCAGGTATCCTCGGAAAGGCGCGCAACCACGCCGTCATCAATCAAGAACCCGTTTTCCGAACACATAAGGCCATAGCGGCATTTGCCGATGGGCAGGGTCGACATCACCCCGGTGTAAAGCATGTCAAGGAATTTGCCCGCATCCGGCCCCTTGACGATGATCTTGCCCAGCGTCGATGCATCAAGCAAACCAAGGTTTTGCCGGGTGTTGTTAATCTCGCGATTGACGGCATCATGAACCGTTTCTCCGGCCTGCACATAGGCATAGGGGCGGCGCCACAGGCCGACCGGCTCCCAATCAGCACCGTTCTTGTCGTGCCATTCATGCATGGGGGTGCGGCGCAGGGGCTGAAAGATCTCGCCACGCGCCTCGCCCGCGATTGCACCGATCGAGATCGGCGTATAGGGCGGACGGAAGGTTGTGGTTCCGGTGGCCGGAATGCCTTGGCTAAGCGCATCAGAAAGAACCGCAAGGCCGTTGATATTACTAAGCTTTCCCTGATCTGTGGCCATGCCGAGGGTGGTGTAGCGCTTGGTATGTTCAACGCTTTCATAGCCTTCGCGCGCGGCCAGTTGCACGTCCGAGACCTTTACGTCGTTTTGGTAATCCAGCCACATCTTGGCCTTCAGCGCCGGGCCCGCACCCTGCGGCATGATCCAGACCGGTTCAATCGCGGCCTCGGGTACGGCATTGGTCTTGGCGGGCTTGCCGCCCGTCGCTTTGGCCACATCAGCCAGGACTTCGTCCGAGGTCAGCGCGCCATTGGCACTTCCCACGGCGGTGACCATCGCCATGCCGTCCGCACCGGTGGCAGGCTTGTCAGGATCGGGGCGGAACATCGCTTTTGCCTCATCCCAGATCAGCTTGCCACCGCAATGCGACCAAAGATGCACCACCGGCGACCAGCCGCCTGACATGGCAACCGCGTCACAGGCAATGCTTTCCAGCTCTGCCCCCTCGCCCGCCTGAATGCATAAGGATACGCCGGTAACCCGCTTGTTTCCCTTGACTTTCGCAATACCCCGGCCTTCCAGAACCCGGATACCGCGGGCGCGTGCCTGTTCGGGCAGCGCCCCTGTGGCACTTGCGCGCGCGTCAATGATCGCGGGCACCACAAGCCCCGCATCCAAGAGCGCCAGGGCGGTGCGGTAGGCGTCGTCATTATTGGTCACCACAACCGTGCGGTCGCCGGGGCTGACCGCCCAGTTGACGACAAAGTCGCGCAAAGCACCCGCCAGCATGACCCCCGGAATATCATTGCCCGCAAAAGACAGGGGCCGTTCAATCGCCCCGGTGGCGGTCACCACATGGCCCGCGCGGATCCGCCAAAGCCGGTGGCGCGGACGCCCGTCGCCCGGCGTGTGATCGGCGATACGTTCATATCCCATGATATAGCCATGGTCATAAAGACCCGAGGCCATCATCCGGGTATGAAGCGTGACATTCTCCATCTTGCCAAGGGCTTCTACGGCGTTATTCACCCAATCTTCAGCGGGCAGACCGTCAATTTCCACCCCGTCAACCGGCGCACGGCCACCCCAATGGGGGTTTTGTTCCATCACGATCACGCGCTTGCCATCATTCCCCGCCTGAAGGGCTGCCGCAAGACCTGCGATACCGCCGCCGACAATCACCAGATCGGCGAAAGCATAGGCATATTCGTAACGGTCCGCATCGCGTTCGCTTGGCACTTTGCCAAGCCCGGCAGAGCGGCGGATGACCGGTTCAAACACATGTTTCCACGCGAAACGCGGGAACATGAAGGTCTTGTAGTAAAAGCCCGCCGGCAAGAAACGCGCCATGGAATTGTTGATGGCCCCTACGTCAAATTCGAGGCTTGGCCAGTGGTTCTGGCTTGCGGTGGCCGCACCATCGAAAAGCTCTGTCGTGGTCACACGCTGGTTCGGTTCGAACCGCGCGCCCGTCCCCAGCCCGACAAGCGCATTGGGTTCTTCCGCGCCCGAGGCCACAACCCCGCGCGGACGGTGATATTTGAACGAGCGGCCCATCAACATCTGATCGGCGCCCAGCAGGGCCGAGGCCAGAGTGTCACCGGCAAAGCCTGCCATCCGGCGGCCATTGAAGGTGAAAGACAGGGTCTTGGCGCGGTCGATCAAGCGACCGCCCTTTTGCAAACGAGTGCTCACTGATACCCCTCCCAATTCGGGCGTTTCTTTTTGATCTTGGCGATCAGATCGGCAGGCGGTTCGCTGGTTTGGGCGGGATAGGTGCCGAAAACCTCAAGCGTTGCGGTGCAGCGCGCCGCCAAGAACCACTTGCCGCAGCCGTAAGCATGGCGCCAGCGTTCGAAATGCACGCCCTTGGCGTTCTTGCGGCTGAACATATAGCCGTCAAATTCATCATCCGACGCCCCCGGCCCGAAACGCTTAAGATGCGCCTCGCCACCCGGTGCCAGTTCGGTTTCCTCGGCTTTGACGCCGCAGCAGGGGCATTCAAGGATGAGCATTGCCAGATCCCTTCTCATTGCTTCCGTTTTTCGAAAGGGAAAAACGCTTTTCATTCTGATTGTCGTAACGGTTGTGGTCTTTGCCTATCTGACCTTGCGGCATTGGCGCAGACGCCCAAACCCCTTGCAAGAACACCGACCCCAAGCGCCCGATGCGGGCTATGACCCCTAAAAGATCGGGGCCTCGGAGATCGCCGGGCAAAAGAACCGCCGTCGCCGGGAACACCATAAGCGCCCCCCCCGGGCTGCGACAGGCACCTTCAAGACGTGGCATGATGCGAAACCTCTGTGAGGGGTTCAAGAGAGGTGGCGGTTGAGCCAAGGCTCTGGACGCCGATCCAGGTCAGCATATCTTCCATCGGAATGGAAAGCCGTTCAGGGCGGATCCCGATAATCTCGGCACCGACGCGAAACACGGTCATTCCGCAAGCGGACAGCCGATCGGCGATGACAGGCTCGGTCGCGGCAATGTCGCTGTTGCATTCGCAAATGACCAGCGAGAGATCAAGCGCGCCGATATCGACCGAGGCCAGCACCGCGGCCTCATGTCCTTCGACATCGATCACCAAGAGATCGGCGCGCGCGACATCTTGTGCGGCCAGGATCTGATCAAGCCGTTCAAGCCGGATATCCACCGCTTCAAGATCACCGGCCTCGGGCTTTGCGCCAAAATCGGTGACGGCTGCGGCAAGCTGTTCTTCCATCCGCGCCCGGTCAAGCGATGCGCAGCCCCGTATCCAGCGCGGATAGCGCCCGCGCGCGGCCTCGGCAAGGAAGTGAAGCTTCATGCTGCCCGGCACGTCCGACACACCGACATTCAGGCAGGTGATATGGGGCCGGCTGGCATGCCGCTTTTCAAGATCGGCGAAATAGGCTGGATGCGGCTCCAGCAACAGCCCGCGCCAGGGGCGATTGGTGAAAAAGCCAAGCACCGGATCGGCCATGGCCCCGTCATTGGCCCCCACCTGAACACAAGCCACCTGCCCGTCGCGCGCCTGATCAAGCGCGCGCAGCAAAAGCTGCACAATGACCGAGGCGGTCCGCCCCGGTCTGCGCGGCGCATAGCGCGGATATTCGGCAATGGGTTTCACCGGCCCACACCTGTCTGCTGGTCGATGGGGCCCGCCACAGCTTCGATTTTGGCGCTGCGGGTGTGCAGGGGTCGGGTGCCGCCATTAAAAACGCAGGCGGCGGCCCCGGCGGTGGCGCTATGGCGGGCATGGTCTGACATCAATGCGCTCCCCCGGGGCG
>JBATTI010000191.1:0-2137 GCA_049670445.1 Albidovulum sp.
ATGGCCACCAGCGCGGTGATCGCCACCGCCAGTGCCGCCCCCCAGATGTAAGGCCCGGTCGGCAATGTCAGGATAATCGCGCGCTCACTCGCATGGCCCAGTGCGGCACCCGCCGCCATAAGCCCCGCCAGCATGATCCCCAAAAACCGCTTCACGCCCGATCCCCTCTTGTTCAAACCGCCTTGCCCCTTAGAAATCTTCTGCCCCCAATCGGCAAGAAAAATGCCCCCCGCACAGCCTCTCTTTCACCCAATTGAAAAAGGCGGATGACGCGCGCCCCCGTTTTCGCATAAGAATCCCGCATCAGGGGATGGAAATTCGCGACACACCCCCCAATATTGTAAAAACGATTAACATGGGAGGGCCCGATGGCCGATTTCGACACACAGATCCTGGAAAGCCAGAAACAGGTGGCCGAAGCACAGGCAAAGATTTCTGACCTGACCAGCAAAATCGAAACCGCGCGCTCGCGCCTCAAAACCGACAGCGGCGCCACGATCGACATCGAAAACGCCACTTTGGCCGATGTCCATCAACATGCCGAAGTGATGAACGCCAATATAGCCGAGCTGATCATGGGGCTTGACGATGTCACCGCGGGCTTTTCCAAAGACTTCGATGAGATGCGCACAAAGACCGGCTGGGAAAGCTTTATCAGCATCTTTTCCAGCACCAAGTCGGAATCCTTGCGCCAGGAACGGATGCGCACCGCCAGCGTTGACGACAAGCTGCAGGATCTGATCGCGAAATCCGACACCATCGTCAAATTGCTCGAAAACCAGCTGAACGTGCTCAACGATCACAAAGCCCGGGTCGAGGCCAACCTGACCGATACATTGACCGACCGTGAAGTCACCGTGGGAGAGTTGGAGGGCCTGCGCGCCGCCATCCTTGCCATGGACCCAAAACTGATCGAGCTTGAAAACAAGATCGCCGTCGAACAAGACGCCGCCGCCCGCACCAAACTGGAATCCGAACTGGCCGAGGCGAACAAGAACTATAACGCCATGGTGCAGGACGAACAGGTCAAGCTGGCCAAATCGCAAACGCTGGAACGCTATATCGAAACCGGCAAGACCTGGGTCGACAGTTTGCAAAATCAGGCGGCCACCCAGATGGTCCTGATCAACAAATTGCAAACCGACACCAAACAGCGCGTCGTGCTTTATGATGCTTTGACCAAATCGCTGAAAACCGCCCAGCAACAAGACGTCGCCCACCGCATCAATGAAATCGGCGTACAAACCGACCAAGAGGCTCAGGCCGCCATGGCCGCCATCGGCACCGCCACCAATGACCGCATGGCCGATATGATGGAAAAGCACGAAGACCAGATGGTTTTCTCTCGCAAGGTGCTGGAACAAAAGGCCAAAGCCGATGAACGCTTCGCGCGGCGCTTCTCGGCGATTGTCGAAAAGCACGACAAGAACCTTTATGGCGGATGAATGTGATTGCCGCCTGCGGGGCGGCAAAACCGGCTTCCACTTTTGCCTGAAAGGCTTGGCGTGCCCGACCTTGATCTGACCACCGACCACAAGACGCTGGAGGATGATATCGCCGCCCGGCGTTACTTCGCCAAGTTTGAGCGTATCACCGGCATGATCGCCGGTGTCGCCAAAGAGATGACCGCCGACCAAAGCCTGTCGGCCTTGGACAGCGAAGTGCTTACGCATTACGTGGGCGCAATCTCCACTACTTTCCGTGCGCTCAGCCTCAAATACCTGATCTCGGGGCGTCTTTCGGGGCTGGGCCAGAAACATCTGACCATCGACTTTCACGAAAGCGGCTTTCCGGTTTTTCAGGAACTGGTGACCATGGCCAATGATGCAGCCCAAGCCGCCCGGCATCTTGCCGGCCTGCCCGAGGCCGCGCGGCTGAAGGATGAAATGGTCAAGGTCATCGTCGGCGAACGCAAATGGCCGACGCAATTGCAATATGCCATGTCGCAGCGGCTTTACTTTGATGCGCTGGCCACGGGCGGCCTCTTTTACCCACCGATGCATCCGCAGGCGCATTGGCTTGAAGATCGGCCCAACACACGGCGGCGCTTCTTGATCCATTGGGCGGTCTATGACAGCGAAATCAATGTGCCGATCCTGTATTTGCTGGAGGTAGAGGATTCAGGACGCCGCGCCCT
>JBATTI010000192.1:0-3591 GCA_049670445.1 Albidovulum sp.
GGGCTGGCGGGTTCGGTGCCGTAAGCAATCGCCTGTTCGGTTTGGAAGGTGCCCTGAGAGCCGGTGAGGCCTTGGCAGATCACGCGGGTGTTTTTGTTAACGAGTACGGCCATTTTGGGTGTCTCCGTTTCAGATGAAATTCTTGGCAAGCGAAACGATAAGGCCCAAGAGCCCTGTTCCTGCGATGACTATCCCGATCACCTGTCCGATCCGGCCAGAGGTTCCGTAGACGGACCAGAACACGGGGGGCAGGCGACTGTTAGCCTCGTCTATTCTCATGGATCGGCGATGGAAGAGAACAAACCAAGGATTGTGTCGCGAGATGTCAACGAGCTTGTCCTTGTTCATGGCAACTGTTCGTATCCCAGTTGCGACCGACCAAAACGCAACCCCGATTCCTAGCATAAACAACGCGTCGAGCGGGCTGTCAAAGATGTGGAGTGATTGGCTAGCACCACCGCCCATGGCTTCATCCCTTCACCGCCTTCACGATCTTTTCGGCCCCGTCCTTCAAATCATCCGCCGCGATCACGTCGAGGCCCGACCCCCGGATGATCTCTTTGCCCTTCTCGACATTCGTGCCCTCAAGCCGCACCACCAAGGGCACCTTAAGGCCCACTTCTTTCACTGCGGCGATCACCCCTTCGGCGATGACGTCGCAGCGCATGATGCCGCCGAAGATATTGACCAGAATCCCCTTCACATTGGGGTCCGAAGTGATGATCTTGAAGGCCTCGGTGACCTTTTCCTTGGTGGCGCCACCGCCGACATCAAGGAAATTCGCAGGCTCGGCCCCGTAAAGCTTGATGATATCCATCGTCGCCATCGCTAGGCCCGCGCCATTGACCATGCAGCCGATCTCGCCATCAAGGGCGATGTAGTTCAGATCGAACTTGGAGGCGGCAAGTTCCTTGGGGTCTTCTTCCGTCTCATCGCGCAGGGCCGCGACATCGGGGTGGCGGTAGATCGCATTGCCGTCGAAACTGACCTTGGCATCCAGCACCTTAAGATCGCCCTTGGGGGTGACGATCAGCGGGTTGATCTCCAGCATCTCCATATCCTTCTCAAGGAAGGCTTTGTAAAGCAGGCGGATCAGGCCCACGCATTGCTTGACCTGCGCGCCCTCCAGCCCCAGCGCGAAAGCCACGCGGCGACCGTGGAAATCCGACAGGCCCGAGGCAGGATCAACGCTGAAGCTGATGATCTTTTCAGGCGTGTTGGCGGCGACCTCTTCAATATCCATGCCACCTTCGGTCGAACAGACGAAAGACACCCGGCTGGTGGCGCGATCCACCAGCAGCGCCAGATAAAGTTCCCGCGCAATGTCCGAGCCGTCTTCGATATAGATGCGGTTGACCTGCTTGCCCGCGGGGCCGGTCTGGTGGGTGATCAGGGTGCGGCCCAGCATCTGACGCGCAAGCTCTGCCGCCTCGGACACCGATTTGGCGATGCGCACGCCGCCCTTGTCGCCGGCCTCGGGTTCCTTGAACTTGCCCTTGCCGCGCCCGCCTGCGTGGATCTGCGCCTTGACCACCCAAAGCGGGCCGTCAATTTCGCCTGCGGCGGTTTTCGCCTCTTCGGCACGTAAAACCGCGCGACCGTCCGATACCGGCGCCCCATAGCTGCGCAAAAGGGCTTTGGCCTGATATTCATGGATATTCATGGAGAGATCCCGTGCTGCTGTTCTTTCGTCCTAGATGCCATAAGCATAAGGTCTATCAAAATGATAAATGCCTGATATTGCAAATTCGGGGCAAAAAAGTGAATTTTGTGATCACACACAAAATTTGTGTGATCACAAAACGTCCGAACCTTGCCGCAACAAGGGCTGAGTCGGGCATTCCCCCCGGCGGTGGGCTTTCAGACCGGGCCTTGCGCCGGCCCGGCATGCACGGACGCGCTTTAGTTGAAAAACAGCGCAAAGCCTGCGGCATTGCCATTGGTCATCCGCGCGAAGGCGTTCCAATAATGCTGCGTGATCATCGGCCCCCGTGCCGCGTAAGGATAGGCGCCGCGGCCACGGATCCAGTCAAGAACGTCGATGGGGCCGGGGTTTTCCAGATAGGCGGCAAGGCTGATGCCATAGCCGTCAGGCAACAGGGGATGGGGTATCAAAAGCTTGCCTTCAAGCACCGCCTCGGCGTCCGACAGCACCTTTTGCCAGGCCTCGGGCGCGCCTTCGGGGATGGTAATGGGCAGGGCAGAGCTTTGGTTGGCATTGGCGATCCATTCGCGGTCATTATCGGTCTCGGCGGCCAATGCCGCCCAGAAAAGCCGGTTTTGCGCGATCATTTCGCGCCAATCCTCACGCGCGGCCCGCAGACGCGCGGCATCCGGCTGCTGGCGCAGTGATGTCAGCACCGCATAGAGGAGGTCAATTTCGCGCTCCATGCCAAAGCTTCGGCGGGGTGCCGCGCCCGGCAATTTCGCCTTTGCCGCTTCGATTTCGCGGCGTATCTGCCATTGCTGGCGCCGCAGATCGCCGCGCGCCTTACTAACCGGCTCCAATTCGGCATCCAAAGCCTCTGCCTTTTCGGTCAGGGCTTGTTTTTGCGCCGCATCCTCTGTGGCCTTGGCCTGTTTCCGGAGGGTGGCTTGTTGGTCGCGCGCCAATTCCTCTTGTTTCTCGAGCGCATCGATCCGGGGCAAAAGCGCGTTATCCTCGGCCTCCAGGCTGGCGATTTCAGCCTCCAGGGCCACCGGATCGTAATAGGCGGGCAGTTCGGGCGCGTCTTTCAGGGCGGCGCGCCCGGCGGCCAGATCGGCCAGAACCGGGGTCGGATCGAAGGCAAGAAAAGCATTGCCAAAGCCCGACAGCATATAGGTATAGGCCGAAAGCCAGGCGTGATCGGCGGCGTCAAAACGGATGGTGATCGGGGTTTTGGCGGCCTCCGAGGCGGCAAATGCCTTCAGATCGCGCCGTGACAGGATGAGGGGGCCCAGGGTTTCGACCACGCCTTCATCTGCGCCGCGCTGGCCATCGGCATCGACATCGAACCACAGATCCTGCAGGGTCAGATCAAACGGCTGGGCATCGGCACCAATGGTCTGGCCAAGATGGGTCTGGGCCTGGGCGAGGTCATCCATAAAGGTCCGAAAGATATTGGCGATCGTCTCTGGCGGCGCCGCATCGGGCCCTTGCCGGGGGTTTGACTTCACGTCAATTCGCATCAGCGGCCCGCGCAAAAGGGTATCGCCAAGGCCCGTCGCATAGCGGGTTTGCAGGCTTTTTTCGACCCCGCGCAAAAGCTGCAAAAGCCCCAGTTCAAACCCATGCTGCCCGGCCTCGGGCAATAGCGCATCAATCCGGGCCTGCAATCCGGGCGAAGTGGTCTCGGCGCGCAGGGGCGAAAGGCAAAGAAGGGCGATGGCGCTGCTTGCCAGAAGGGCGGTTAAAGGCCTGATCATGCGAAAATACCCCGTAAAATGAAAAAAGGCGCGGGCCAAATCAGACCCGCGCCTGAAACCTTGGGTATTTTAGACCGGGCGTCAAGCCAGCGAAGGGTCAATCCCCTTGCAGGCCGCAACCAGACCTTTGACGGCATCCACGGATTTGTCGAACATCGCCTGTTCGTCGGCATTCATGCGGAT
>JBATTI010000193.1:0-1639 GCA_049670445.1 Albidovulum sp.
TTGGCCAATTGTCCGAACTGCTGCTTGGCGCCGAGGTTGCGACCCTGATTGCCGAAGGGCGCGCTTAGCGCATCCACAAACCTTCCTTCTTGATCCGGTTGCGGATCATCTGTTCGCGCTTTGGCAGGTCATTGCGGTCAAACATCGCGCGGATCGGCTGCCCCTTGCCTTGATAGACCAGCTTTTTCAGCGGCGCGTATTCTTTCAGCACCTTCTTGATTGGATTGGGGGCGATCACCTCATGCAGCATCGCCACCGCCGCATCGCTTTCCCGGGCGTAAAACAGTGGCAAGCTGCGGTAATGGCAGCTTACATCGCCATCAAGACCGCCAAGTTCCGGCCCCGGCCTGCCGCCACCGAAGGAATGGATGACCAAGGGCAGTGCGACCTGATCTAGCCAGGGGTCAAGCACCTGGCTTGCCAATGTATCGGGGGTGTCATCGCGTATCGCCACGGCGTAATCGCGAAACCGCTGGCCAAAGGCGCGCGCATCCCGGTGAAAGAACCAGCCGGCGTTGAAGTACAGGTAGCGTTCCCAATGCTCATCAGGTTGGCTCAGGTCCAGCGTGCTTTCGAACTCCAGCCCGAATTTGTCGTAAAGCGATCGCCACAGATCCCCATAGCCCGGCCCGTAAAGGGCAATCTGCGGCCAGGTGCCTTCACGCCGCATCGACGCGGCGGGGCGGTCAAAATCGAATCCGACCTGATCTATGGGGCCGGTGAACAGTGTATCGGTGTCAAAAAACACAAAAGGCGCGTCTTCGGGCAGGGCCAGAAGTGCTTCGATCTTGTTGCCATAGGGGTATGAGTGCCCAAAGACCTGCGAGGCGAAGGGCAGGATTTCGGCACCAAAGCCCTCAAGCAAATCGCGGATCGGCGCGGGCAGACGCGGATCATTGTTCCAAAGCGGGCCGGGCTGGGGTTCGGCAATGATCAAACGCCCCGCAAAATCGGGGTTGGCCTTGCGAAAGCTTGCGGCAAAAATCACCGCCTCATAGCCAAGCCTACCGTTCTGGCCCACGCAAAAGACGTTGAACGCCTCGGGTTTTTCCTTGGTTTGCAGCACCGGTGGCTTGGCCATAACTTACCCCTTCGGCGCGAACTATAGGCGGGCTTGCGCCTTGGGGGAAGCCGCCATCAACCGCGCGCGGGCGGTGTGAAGCGCAAGGAAAGGCAAGACATCCCGCCATCCAGCTTGCCGCATTCGCTGTTGCCAACCTGCACGACGTTATAGCCGGCCTTCGCCAAAGCCTCGGCGGTGCGCGGAAAATCGGCAGGCATGATGACCGCATTATTGAAACGGATCGAATTCGCCGCTGCCTCTTCGCCATCCGCGGTGTGAATGACCCGGTAACCGCCAAAGCCACCGGCCTTTGCAAGGCGCGGGGTGGCAAGGATCGTCTCACCGTCAAGGAGGGAGCAATCGGTCTTGAAATGCAACACGCCGGGCGGGGTTATCAACTCGCGCAGCTTATAGCCCCAGCGCGCCACAAGCCCGGCCAAGGCGGCAATACCCCAGGAATTTGTCCGCGCCGATTGGCCAACCAGAATTTCGCTTTCCGTCACCAAAATATCGCCGCCTTCGATGGTGGCGGGGGCGTCAATCGTCAGAATCTCATCATAAAACTGCGCCAGAACC
>JBATTI010000194.1:0-3971 GCA_049670445.1 Albidovulum sp.
GGACAGTCCCATTCGACGGGGCGTTTGCTTCACAAGGGGGTGAACAATTCCCCCGAAACCGGCATCTTGGTCTGCACGCCCGGCATCTGGCGCCTGTCGGTGCCCCGGGATGAGTTTTGCCACTTTGTCGCCGGGCGCGCACGCTACCGCCGCGATGGGTCGGATGAGGTGATCGAGGTGGCACCGGGTACTTGCGTCTTGTTTTGTGCCGGCTGGCAAGGCGAAGCTGAAATTATCGAAACCATCCGCAACATCTACATGCTTGCTTGAAACGGATAACACCATGAAAACACCTGTTATGTACAACCCCCTCGCGGTCACTGACCTTGTCGATTGGGGAACGATCCCCACGATGGTCGAAGGCATTTCGCATGTCTCGGGCCAAGTGCTTTACAAAGGCCCCGACGGTCAAAGCGAATGCGGATTATGGGTCTGCACCCCCGGAAAATGGGAATGCCACGTCACCTCGGATGAGTTTTGTCACTTTCTGGCCGGTCGCTGCACCTATGTGCATGAAAGCGGCGATGTGATCGAAATCACCCCCGACACCGCCGCCTTTTTCCCGAAAGACTGGAAAGGCGTCTGCACCGTTCATGAGACGATCAAGAAGGTCTATATGATCCGATGAAAGGGCCATCCGATGTCTGATGCAACAGCACCGCGTTACTATATAGCCCCCGATTTTCACCCCAGCGCCGGGGTGCTGCATCCGGTCATCGACCCCGCAACGCTTGATCAGGTGGGCAAGCGCGCCGAGGTCACCGAAGCTGAGATAGGCGGGGTTCTTACGCGCGTGAACGCGGCACAGGCCATGTGGAAGGCGCTGGACGCCAAGACCCGCGCACGCCATCTGCATCACCTGGCCAATCGCATCGAGGCGGCGGATATGACCGAATGCGCAGTTCTGATGAGCCGCGAGATGGGCAAACCCTACCCCGAGGCCATTGGCGAGCTGGCCAATTGCGCATCAATCTTTCGCTATTACGCCGAAATGGCGCGCGACGAGGCGGGCAAAATCGCGGGCACCACGCAAGCCGGTTCGCTGCAATATGCGCGCTATGAACCCTTGGGCGTCTCGGCCCATATCATGCCCTTCAACTTCCCGATTTTGCTGATGTGCTGGACGGTTGCGGCATCATTGGCGGCGGGGAATGGCTGTGTGATCAAGCCTGCCGAGGCGACGACGCTTTCAACGCTGAAGTTCATGGAAATGTTCGATGCGATGCCCGAGGGGCTGGTGGCTTGCCTGCCCGGTGGTGCGGCTGTGGGCAAGGCGCTGGTCGAAAGCGCGCTAACCCATGCTGTGGCCTTCACCGGATCGGTGGGGGCGGGGCAGGCGGTGGCCACAGCCGCCGCTGCACGCATGAAACCTGCGGTGATAGAGGCGGGCGGTTCGGACCCGATGATCATTACCAGACATGCGCCGCTGGATATTGCAGCCGCGGGTGCTGTCACCGGCGCGTTCCATATGTCCGGGCAGGTCTGCACCTCGACAGAGCGGCTTTTTGTCGTGGAGGAGGTGCATGATGCTTTCGTTGCGGCCTTTGCCGCCGAAACCGCAAGGCTCAGGGTCGGCAACGGGTTGGAAAAGTCAGAGATCGGACCACTGGTCAGCAAAGCCGCGCGTGACAAGATCGAAAGGTTGGTTGCCGATGCTGTTGGCAAAGGCGCCCGGGTGATTTGTGGTGGCAAAATACCCGCAGCGCAGCAGACCGGATGGTTCTATGAACCTACCATCCTCACTGAATGCACGTCAGACATGGACATCTTGCACGAAGAGGTGTTCGGCCCGGTCGCAGCCATCATCCGCGTGGCCGATTTCGATGCCGCCATTGCGCGGGCCAATGACAGCCATTTTGGCCTTGGTGCGTCGATCTTCACAACCGATCTTGCCGAGGCGCATGAAGCATCCGAGCGGTTAGAAGCGGGCATGGTCTGGATCAACAATCCGATGATCGACAATGACGCCCTGCCCTTTGGTGGCTGGAAATCATCGGGGATAGGGCGCGAGTTGGGGCGGATGGGTCTTGATGCATTCCGCCGCACAAAGATGGTGATCCTGGATCACAAACCGACCCGCCACGATTGGTGGTACCCCTATCCGGACGACTGGTTTTTGGACTCGGGCGGGCGCAGGCACGTCTGATGAGGTTAGCCCCGACAAGAAGGCGCAAAGATGGATAATGCCACCCGTTTTGCACGCGCTCTGCGGGTGCCCGTTTGGCAAGAGACCCTGCCGCCTATAGCGGCTTGTGCACCGCTAAGCGCCGATACTTCCTGCGACCTTGCTGTTATCGGCGGTGGTTTCACCGGGCTTTGGACCGCCCTCAAGGCCCGCGCCCGCTGGCCACACGCAAGAATTGCGCTGCTTGAAGCGGCGCAGTGCGGCAATGCGGCCAGCGGCCGTAACGGCGGTTTTTGCGCACCCAGCATTTCGCATGGCGTCCTTAACGCCGTGGCACGCTGGCCGGATGAGGCGGAAACGCTGGTGCGGCTGGGCCGCCAGAACCTTGACGCGCTGGCCCAAGATCTTGATCGCATGGGGATTGACGCGGAATTTGAACGAAACGGCAAGTTGACCGTAGCCGCAACACCCTGGCAGGCCGATGGTTTGCGCGGGATGCAAAAAACCTACGCTCGCTTTGGCATTTCTTGCGACTATCTGGAGGGCGGAGCGTTGCGCGAGCGGTTCAACAGCCCGGTCTACAGGGCAGGGCTGTTCGAACCGAATTACGCACTGGTGAACCCTGCAAAACTGATCGAGGGGTTGCGGCAGGCCTGCATTGATCGCGGCGTTTCGCTTTATGAAAACACCGCTGTCACAGCCCTGAAGCACGCGCCAGACGGGTTGCGCCTGACAACGCCGCAGGGCCTTGTCTTTGCAAGACAAGCCGTCATGGCAACCAATGCGGCGCGGCCGCTGCTTAAGCGGTTTCGCCTGTCGATATTGCCGATCTTTGATTATTCTCTGGTGACCGAACCGCTGACAGATGGCCAGCTTGCCGCTATCGGCTGGCTGGGCCGGCACGGGATTGCCGACAGTGGCAATCAGTTCCACTACTTCCGCAAAACCGCCGACAATCGCATCTTGTGGGGCGGCTATGACGCCATCTATCATTATGGCAACTCTCGTGATCCGGCGCATTTGAACCGGCATACGAGCTTTGAACAGCTGGCCAGCACCTTCGCCGCGACCTTCCCGGCGCTCAATGGCGTGGTGTTTTCGCACGCCTGGGGCGGCATCATCGACACTTCAGCCAGAACCACCTTTTTCGCTGGCACCGCCTGTCACGGGCAACTGGCATATGCGCTTGGCTTTACCGGCCAGGGCGTGTCGGCTTCGCGTTTTGCCGCCTTGACCATGCTTGACATGCTGGAGGGGTTGCAGACCGAGCGCACCACCCTGCGTATGCTGCGCAGCCCTGCCTTGCCCTTCCCACCCGAACCAATCCGCACGCTTTTCGTGAAATGGGCGCAGCACGATCTGGCGCGCGAGGACCGCACCGGGCGTCGATCGCTTATGCTGCGCGGACTTGACCGGCTTGGGATCGGTTTCGCGTCTTGAGGCGTTTTGCGCAGGTCTCCGCGTTGGGGCGATAAATCATCGCCCTTCAGACTTTGGCGTAAACTTCGGAAACGGCCATGCGCAGGCGGCGGCGTGCGATGATCCGCTCTCCCCACCGAATGCCGGGTTTCTCAACCAGATGAAATGCCAGCCAAGCCAGTGGGTAAAGCATAACCAGCGTCGCAAACACGCTTAGCCCATACCCCAAGCCGGGCGATCCGGCTGTTGCATAAAGCCATTCATAGATCGGCTTGGCGAAAAAGATGATCGGCGGGTGCAAAAGGTAAAGCGAAAAGCTCAGATCACCCAGATGGATGAACGGCCGGTTGGCGATGATCACCACAGGGCGAAGGCATTGCGACACTACAAGAAGCGCGAACGGATAGGCCCACCAAAGCCCCATGAT
>JBATTI010000195.1:0-6260 GCA_049670445.1 Albidovulum sp.
GGTTCTCTGCGGCAGGGGTGCCAGTCTTTCTATCTGATGTGAAGGGCGATCTGGCGGGTTTGGCCAAGGCCGGATCAGCCGAGCACAAGCTGCACGGCGCCTTTGTCAAACGGGCAGCCACCATCGGCCACACGATTGAATACCAAGCGGTACCGGCAGTATTTTGGGATATTTTCGGTGAACAGGGCCATCCGGTCCGGACCACGATTTCAGAAATGGGGCCCCTGCTTTTGGCGCGGCTGATGGATCTGAGTGATGCGCAAGAAGGCGTCTTGAACATCGCTTTTCGCATCGCGGATGAGGAAGGTCTGGCGCTTCTGGACCTCAAAGACCTGCAAGCCATGCTGGTTTGGGTCGGTCAGAATGCGGCCGAGATCGGGTTGCGCTACGGCAATGTCGCGCCTGCCACCATCGGTGCGATTCAGCGACAGTTGCTGACCTTGGAAAATCAGGGCGGCACCAAGCTTTTTGGCGAACCGGCGTTGGAGCTTGCGGATATGATGCGCGTCGGGGCGGACGGTCGGGGGCAGGTCAATATTCTGGCTGCCGACAAGCTTATGGGCTCGCCCCGGTTATATGCGACCTTCTTGTTGTGGCTGTTGTCGGAGCTGTTTGAAAATCTTCCCGAAGTCGGTGATCCGGACAAGCCGAAATTTGTGTTCTTCTTTGATGAAGCGCATCTGTTGTTTGAAGATTCGCCCAAGGCCCTTGTCGATAAGGTCGAACAGGTCGCCCGTCTGATCCGCTCCAAGGGCGTGGGTGTGTATTTTGTCACCCAAAATCCCGGCGATGTACCGGACGACATTCTGGGTCAGCTTGGCAATCGGGTTCAGCACGCCCTTCGCGCCTTTACCGCGAAAGATCAGCAAGATCTGCGCCGTGCGGCCGAAAACTACCGCCCCAATCCACGTTTCGATACGCAAACGGCCATCAAAGAGGTTGGAACCGGCGAGGCGGTCACCTCTTTCTTGATCGCCAAGGGCGCACCGGGTGTGGTGGAGCGTACCTTGGTGCGCCCCCCGTCCAGCCAGCTGGGGCCGATCACCGCAGATGAGCGTCGCGCAGCCCTTATGGCCAGCGGCCTTGGCGGCAAATACGATACAGAAATTGACCGCGAATCTGCCTTTGAAAAACTACGCGCCCGCGCAGAGGAAAGCGCGAAAGAGGCGGCCGCCGCCGAGGCCGCAGCCGAGAAGGCCGATGCCGAAGAACGAGAATTGAAGAATGCGCGCCGATATGACGGCACCAAGACCACAAGAGCCAAGACCGCTTCGCGCAGCGATAGTCTGGCGACGGCCTTTGGCAAAAGCCTTGTGCGTCAGCTTGGGACCAAGACCGGACAGGCACTTGTGCGCGGGATATTGGGAAGCCTGTTCAAATCGCGGTGACAAAACGGCGGGCGGCTTAGACCAGAAGCTTCGTCGCCTGACCAATCCCGTCAAGCGTCAGTGCAAACATGCGCTTGTCAAATATCCGCGAAATCATGCCCACGGATTGGGTATGGGGCCAATAGTGTTCGGGCAAGGGGTTCAGCCAGACATTGGCAGGCCAGTTTTCGCGCGCGCGCGCAAGCCAGGTCTCACCTGATTCGGCGTTCCAATGTTCATTTGCCCCGCCGGGATGGGCGATTTCATATGGCGACATCGAGGCATCGCCGACAAAGATGCATTTATAATCCGCCCCATAAGTGCGCAGCACATCCCAGGTGGCGATCTGCTGATCCCAGCGGCGGTGGTTGTCGCGCCAGACGCCCTCATAAAGGCAGTTGTGGAAATAGAAATATTCCATGTGCTTGAATTCGGCGCGGGCGGCAGAGAACAGTTCTTCGACCACGCGGATATGCGGGTCCATGGAGCCGCCGACATCCAGAAACAACAAGACCTTCACCGCATTGCGCCGCTCGGGCCGGGTCTTCACATCAAGATAGCCATGTTCGGCCGTTGCACGGATCGTGCCGTCCAGATCAAGCTCTTCATCGGCGCCTTCGCGGGCCCAACGGCGCAACCGCTTGAGCGCCACTTTGATATTGCGGGTGCCAAGGCCGACACTGTCATCAAAATTACGAAACTCGCGCTTGTCCCAGACCTTGACCGCGCGCTGATGGCGCGAGCGGTCTTGGCCAATGCGCACCCCTTCGGGGTTATACCCATAAGCCCCAAAGGGGGAGGTGCCCGCCGTGCCGACCCATTTCGACCCACCCTGATGGCGGCCCTTTTGTTCCTCAAGGCGTTTCTTGAGCGTTTCCATAAGCTTGTCAAAACCGCCCGCCGCCTCAATCTGGGCCTTCTCTTCGGCGCTCAGGGTTTTTTCGGCCAGTTTTTCAAGCCATTCGCGCGGCAGGTCGATGGCATTCAGAACCTGTTCGGCCGAGACGGTTTCAAGCCCTTTGAAGCTTTCCGCAAAGGCGCGGTCAAAGCGGTCAAGGTGGCGTTCGTCTTTGACCATGGCGGTGCGGGCGAGGTAGTAGAAACCTTCGACATCATAGGTGACAAGGTTCGCCGTCATGCCCTCAAGAAACGCCAGATATTCACGCAAGGATACCGGGACGCCCGCCGCGCGAAGGGTCTGAAAGAACGCCCCGAACATGGGTCAGACGAGTTTTTCGATAAGGATGGTCAGAAAAATTCCCAAAAGGGTGAAGGCAATCGCATGGGTGGCGGTATAATGGGCAATGTCGAATCCGCTGCCCTGACGGCGGCGGGCGCGTATTGCTCCGAAGATGGCACCAAATAAAAACCCGGCTATGACGATCATGGCTTTGTCTTTTCTGCTTGCTCGGCAAGGTCAGTTATTGTGGCCAGACGCTGCCGAACTTCGGCGTCCGAAGTCATGCCATAACGCGCCCACCCCAAACTGTCGAGCCGCAAGCGGGATGCGGCCTGCGGTTGGCCGCTGTGATCTAACGCTGCCGCCTTCAGCATCATCAACCCGGCCATGAGCGATGCGTTTTGCCCCGCCGTTGCCGCAGGCAATGCCCCGTCAGCCAGCCCGATGACATCGCCCCAAGCCCCTTGCGACAAAGCATAGGCGGCCAATTGCATATCGGCGTGCGCTGCGTGAAGTGGCAAGCCGTTACGCCGGAAGATCACGGCTGCGGTCTTGAAGGCTGCAAGGGCTTGCTGGCGCGTGTCGTGACCGGAAAGCCGCCCGAGTGTAAGCCATGCATAGCCGGTACGTGCGTCTTGCCAGCCCGCTTCTTCGGCAATCGCCAATGCCCTTTGGGCGGCCCCAACCCGCCCGGTTGCGGATGCACGTGGCCCAAGGGCGCGGGCAATTGCATCGCCGTAGGCCCGCGGGGTAGGGGCGGCAAAATAGCCCGGACGCTGGCCTGCCGGATTCAGGCGGGCAAGTATGCCGGGAAGGGCTGCTGCGACCGCCGAACGGCTCATCCCCGGGCGCAGCTCCGGCGCATAAGTGGCGCGCAGCACCAGCATGTCGAACCCGGTCAGGGTCGAGTGGATGTTGTCATCATTGAAGATCGTATCTGGCAGCCGGTAAAGATCGTTAAGGGGTCCAAGAGCTTGGGCAAGCTCTTCGTGCAGGCAATCGCGCACCTCTTGGGGGGCCACATCAGAGGGGATGAAAATGGCGACGCGCTGGCGTTCCTGGTAATTGCGCCAATCAAGGTTCTTGCGCGGCGTGCGGCGGTACTGCGCCCAAGAGCTGACCCTTGGCGCCACAAAACAAGCCGCATCCGGCACGCGGGCCTGAAGTTGGCGGCGCGGCAAAAATTCAATGGTAATTGCGGCGCTGTCGTCGGTCGTTCTTGTGACGGCAAGGCCCGCTTCGCGGTTCAGGCGGGTGATCAGCGATGTCAGATCACGGCTGGCGGTCGCAGGTGCCTTGCCGGTTATGCGCACGGTCATTGGCCCGGTGAAGCGCGCAAATCCGTCAATCGGATCGCCATTCTCAAGCCGGAACGACAGGTCGATGAAGTCTTGGGCGATTTCGCTGTTCGCGCGGGCAGGGGCTGCCGGCTGAGCGGGTCCGAAAAGCCGCATCGCGGGCAGGGACTGGCGCGCTGCCGCGGCGCTGGGTGCGTCCTGCGGGGGTATGTCTGCACCACATGCGCATAAGAACAGCGTAATGGATGCCACAAGGCGCGCGCGCGGGGTCAAGGCCGGTTATACTCGATAAACGGGGTCTTGACCCCGATCCGATCATAAAGCTTTCGCGCGGCTGCGTTGAATTCTTGCGTCATCCAATAAACCGACGAGGCACCTTTTGCGTCTGCGGCGGCATAGACCGCTTCAATCAGTCGCCGTCCAATTCCGGTGCCGCGCACCTCCGGGTCTGCGTAAAGATCTTGCAAATAGCAGGTGTCAGCGGTGGCCCAGCAGGTGCGGTGAAAAATATAATGCGCCAGCCCGACGGGGCGGCCATTCAAGGTTGCCAGAATACCGCCGAACTCTCCGTCGCGGCCGCTGGTAAGGCGTTCAAATGTGCTGGCATAGACCGCCTCGGCAAGCTTGGTCTCATAAAATGCAAGATATCCTGACCAAAGCCTGCGCCACTCCATTTCATCGGAAGCAATCAGCGGGCGGATTGAGACTTCTGCAGGCATGCGTGGGCTCCGATTTTCGTCTTGCAGAGGCTAGACCGACTTCGCGCGTCAGGCCAGCCTTTCCGCCGTAATCAACGTTTCATGCAGCCTAACGCGCTGCGCGTGACATGAATGCCAGACGTTCGAACAAGGCAACGTCTTGCTCGTTTTTCAAAAGCGCGCCGTGAAGCCTTGGCAGAAGCGATTTGGGATCGCGTTTGAGGTCTTGTGCAGACAGATCTTCGGCCAAAAGCAGCTTCAACCAATCCAGCACTTCCGAGGTCGAGGGCTTTTTCTTCAGCCCGGGGGTTTCGCGCAGCTCATAAAACTGGGTCAAGGCTTCGGTCAGCAGGCTTTCCTTGATGTCGGGAAAGTGAACGTCGATGATCTGGCGCAAAGTTCCGGCGTCAGGAAAGCGGATGTAGTGGAAGAAGCACCGGCGCAAGAAGGCGTCCGGCAGGTCTTTTTCATTGTTCGAGGTGATGATGATCACGGGCCGATGGCGCGCTTTTACCGTCTCGCCGGTTTCGTAGACGTGAAATTCCATCCGGTCGAGTTCTTGCAAAAGGTCATTCGGAAATTCGATATCCGCCTTGTCGATTTCGTCAATCAGCAAGACCACTTTGCGCTCTGCCTCAAAGGCCTGCCAAAGCTTGCCTTTGCGGATGTAGTTTTTCACCTCATGTACGCGCGCATCGCCAAGTTGGCTGTCACGCAACCGGCTGACGGCGTCATATTCGTAAAGCCCTTGCTGGGCTTTGGTGGTGGACTTGATGTTCCACTCAATCATTGGGAGAGAGAGACTCAGCGCCACCTGCCGCGCAAGTTCGGTCTTGCCGGTTCCAGGCTCACCTTTCACCAATAATGGCCGTTCCAATGTTACTGATGCATTGACGGCTACAGTCAGATCGTCAGTTGCCACATAATTGCGGGTTCCGGTAAATTTCATAGCTTTTCCGTGTATATGTCCGAAAAATTCAATTGCTCTACTATCGCCCAAATCAAATTGCCGCAAGGCGGGCTCGCACCTAGTGACAACGCCCAAAGCTTACGATATGGGAGCGCCCGAGGAGGCTTGGATGACTGATAGCTATTTTGTAAACGGGTCCGGGTCGCAGGAGGAAGTTAAGATGAAGTCAGAGGTCTTTCTTCCCGACGATTCTCGTCCGGCTGAAGATGAACCCTTCATGAATGATCGGCAGATGGAGTACTTTCGCCGCAAGCTGACCGCATGGAAAGACGAGCTTCTGGAGCAATCGGCGGAAACGCTGGAAGGTCTGCAAGGCAGCGCGCGCGCGGTACCCGACATTGCCGACCGCGCCAGCGAAGAAACAGATCGGGCGCTTGAACTTAGAACCCGCGACCGTCAGCGTAAACTGGTCAGCAAAATCGATGGCGCCCTGAGACGCCTTGATAGTGGCGAATTCGGATATTGCGAAATGACCGGAGAGCCGATTTCGCTGAAGCGTCTCGATGCGCGGCCGATCGCGACTATGACGCTTGAAGCCCAAGAAAAGCATGAGCGCCGCGAAAAGGTCCACCGCGACGACTGACCCCATGGTCATCCACGGCTCCATGAACGACAATCTTAACACCGGGGCCCCAAGGGTTCCGGTGTATTGTTATGGGGGCACGCATGCTGACGGGACAAAATGTTACAATTCTGGGCGCGGGCATCGGCGGGTTGGCTGCAGCAAGGGCGCTGGCGCTGAAAGGC
>JBATTI010000196.1:0-4627 GCA_049670445.1 Albidovulum sp.
CACAAAGGGCGATCCGATACGGGTCCGGATCACCCGGTCAAAGGCACCCGAGGCCTCTATCATCGTGTTCGACGACACCGGGGTTACCACGCAATCCGCGCCCAGCGCCAAAGCCGTGAGCATCCCCAACACATCACCCGGAATAACCGCGCCGTGCTCATCCGTCAGCAGCGGGCGATCACCGTCGCCATCCGCCGAAAGCACGGCATCAAGCCCGTGTTCAGCCACCCAATCACGCAGCATCTTGCGGGTTTCAGGCGCTACCGCCTCGGTATCAACCGGCACGAAGCTATCGCTGCGCCCCAGCGCCACAACCTCGGCCCCAAGCCCGCGCAAAACCGCGCCCAAGACATCGCGCGCGACGGAACTGTGTTCATAAACCCCAAGCCGCATCCCCCGTAGCGCGCCCTTGGGAAGCGCCTCAATATAGCGCCGCAAATAACGCTCGTTGATCGCGCCGTCCTGCTCGGCTCCGACCTCTTCCCGGGTCTTCAGGGGGCGCCCGTCACCGACAATACGGCTGATCTTGGCCTCCTCGGCTTTGGTAATCTCGCCCTTGGCCGAATAAAACTTCAATCCATTGCGATCTGCGGGAATGTGGCTTCCGGTAACCATTACCGAAGGTGCCCCGCGCCCAAGCGCGGCCAGGGCCAGCGCCGGGGTCGGCACTTCACCGCAACAAATCACCCGGTATCCGGCCGCCGATGCCCCCGCCGCCACCGCCGCCGCGATGCGCGCCGAAGATGGGCGCAGATCGCGCCCGATCAGCACCGCGTCGCCCGATCCGCAAACCGCCAAAAACGCCTGCGCATAGCGCGCGCAAAGCGCATCCGTCAGGTCAACCACCAACCCACGCAAGCCACTTGTCCCGAATTTAGGTGGCAATTCGCTATACCCTTCCACGCTGACACCCAAGGCTGACGCCCAAGGCCGACACCCAAGGCTTACCCCCCGGCCGCTCCGCCAAGATTAGACAAACACAGCCAAAGCCACCAGCCGCCTTTATCGCAGCGCGACCATATAGCAGCGCCGCTTTGCCCATTTTGGGCGCTGTGTGGTTGTGCGCATCAAACTGTGCCGCTAAGCCTGAAGGCAAGCGCTGCCGAACAGCCAGAAAGGCAATCATGTCCACGACCCCGAATATCCTGCCCGTGATCTTGTCTGGTGGCACCGGCACCCGGCTTTGGCCTGTGTCGCGCGAAGATATGGCCAAACAGCTTTTGCCGCTGACCGATGACCTGACGATGCTGCAAAAAACCTTAAGCCGGGTCAACGGCCAGCCCGGCTTTGACACCCCGATGGTGATCGGATCGCATACGGTGCGCTTCACCTTGAAAGATCAGATTACCGCCCAATCCCCCGGCACCATGCTGGTGCTTGAACCGACCCGCCGCGATACGATGGCCGCCGTGCTTCTGGCCGCCACGATTGCAGCGGCACGCAATGATGATGCCGTGCTTGCCGTCATGCCTTCAGATCACATGATTGATGGGGATGAGGCGTTCCGCGCCGCCCTTCGCACCGCCGCCGCCAAGGTGAAAACCGCAGGCATCGCGATTATCGGCGTCACCCCCCGCGACGCGGCCACCGCCTATGGCTATATCCGCCCCGGTGCCGCCTCGGGTGACGGCCTGCGCGTGGTCGACAGCTTTGTTGAAAAGCCCGATGCGGCCCTTGCCGAACGCCTGATCGCCGATGGCTGCCTGTGGAATGCCGGGGTCTTTTGTTTCCGCCCGGCCTGGCTGATCGGCGCGATGCGCGCCCTTTATCCCGATGATGTGGCGCTCATGGCCCGCGCCGTGTCTGAAATGACCGAGGATCTGGGCATGTTCATCCCCGGCCCCGCGTTTTCACAGGTCACCAGGATTTCCTTCGATCACGCCTTTATGGAGAAGACCAAAGACGCCCATATTGCCACCGCCGATTTCAGTTGGTCGGATGTGGGCGACTGGAACGCGCTTTGGAAGGTCTCGGCGAAAGACGCCCATGGCAATGCCATCAAGGGCGATGTGGTGGCGATGGCGTCGCGCAACAACCTTATCCGCGCCGAAAGCCGCACGGTCTGCGCGCTTGGCGTCGATGATCTGACCATTGTTGAAACCCCCGACGCGATCATGATCGCAGCGCGCGACCATTCGCAACAGGTGAAGGGGCTGGTTGAAACGCTCAAACTCCAGGGGCGTCCGGTGGCCACAGAACATCTGCGCACCCACCGCCCCTGGGGCTGGTATCAGACCATGGATCGCGGCGACGGCTTTCGGGTCAAACGCATCTCGGTCAAGCCCGGCGCCAAGCTGTCGTTGCAGCGCCACCGCCACCGGGCCGAACATTGGGTCGTCGTGCGCGGCACGGTCGAGGTGACAGTGGGCAACAGCGTCAAGACCTTGCACGAAAACGAAAGCATCTACATCCCGATGCAAGAAATCCATCGCCTTGCCAATCCCGGAACCGAACCGATTGAGATTATAGAGGTTCAGACCGGCGGCTATCTGGAAGAAGATGATATCGAGCGGATCGAGGATGAATTCGGGCGTGTTTGACGCGCCCTTGCGCGCAATGAAGGAAGGGCAGTGATGGATTTTGCGGCAGGCTTGGCCGGGCGGAACTGTCTGGTAACCGGGGCCAGCGGCTTTATCGGCCGCAGGCTTGTGGCCGCCCTTGCCGATCTGGGTGCCGTGGTCACCGTCCTTGGCCGCAGCCGCCATAGTTTCGCGCATTTTGGCGATCTGCCCTTGCGCAAGATCCAAGGCGATATGACCGATGCCGGGGCTATGGCCAAGGCGCTTGCGGGGCAAGAGGTGGTCTTCAACCTTGCCTATGATTTTCGCGCCTCGGGCCAGGCCAATTTAGCCGGGCTTGAGGGCCTGATCACCGCCGCCCAAAAGGCCGCAACCCCAAAGACCGCAACCGCGCGTATCGTGCATGTCAGCTCAATCGTGGTTTATGACGATTGGCCGGGCGGTGATGTCAATGAGGCATCCTCCATGCACAGCCCCGGCGGCGGGGCCTACCGGCAGACCAAGATCGCGATGGAAAAGCGGCTGATGGCCGGCACTCTGCCCGCCGCGATCCTTCAGCCCACAATCGTTTACGGCCCCGGCAGCGCGCAATGGACCGATGGCTTTGCCGAGGCTTTGCTGAATGGTTCTGTCCTGCTGCCAACGCCCGAAGGGCTCTGCCAAGGCGTCTTTGTCGATGATGTGGTGCAGGGCCTGCTGCGGGCCGCAACCCTGCCCGATCTTGTCCGCGAGCGTTTTATCCTCAGCGGCCCCGCCCCGTTCAAATGGTCCGAACTTATCGCAGGCTACCGCGACATATTGCGGCAAGGCACGCTGCAATTTTGCCCCGCCGACGAATTGCGCCCAAGCGCCGCCCAAGCCGATGCGGCGGCGCAAGACACCGAAATGCCCCCCTCTGCCGCTGCCCGGATAAGCGCCCTTGGCCGCCGTCTATTGGGGCATCAACGGTTTGAGGCTTTGGTGCGCAAAGCCAAAAAGCGCCTCAGACCCAGCGGTGAAATGCGCCCCGACGCCCATCTTTTTGAACTTCTCACAACCTCCGGCCAGTGCCCGATTGACGCCGCCCGCCAAAGGCTTGGCTACGCGCCCGCCTATGACCTTGCCAAGGGTCTGGCCGCCACGGCCAGCCACCTGCGCAACATGGCAAGGTGAGGCCCCGCCTGCCCCAAAACCCTATGCGGGCCCATGCCGCCGCCGCACCGTGGCGGGACGCCCCGCAAGGCTTAGCTCGGCATCATTGCGCACCCGGCGCGATATGATCTTGCCCTTGGCCACAACCGCCAGCCTTTCGGCGCGCAGCCGCAGCGCCTCGGTCGGATTGCCGGCATCCAGAACCACCAGCGACGCCATGTCACCCACCTTCAGCCCATAGCCCTCAAGCCCCATGATCCGGGCATTGGCATTGGTAACCATATCAAAACAGCGCGCCATTTCTTCGGGATGGGTCATCTGCGCCACATGCAGCCCCATGAAGGCCACATCCAGCATGTCCGCCGTGCCCAGCGAATACCAAGGGTCCAAAACGCAATCTTGCCCCCAGCCCACGGTAATCCCCTGCGCCTGCATCTCTTTCACCCGCGTCAGCCCGCGGCGCTTGGGGTAGCTATCATGGCGGCCTTGCAAGGTGATATTGATCAAAGGGTTGGGAATCGCCGTCATCCCCGCCTCGGCGATCAGCGCCAGCAACTTTGAGACATAGTAATTGTCCATCGAATGCATCGAGGTCAGATGGCTCCCCGCCGCACGCGCCCCAAGGCCGTGCCGCGTTACCTCTGCGGCCAGCGTCTCTATGTGGCGGCTCATCGGGTCGTCGGTTTCATCGCAATGCAGATCCAGCATCA
This sequence comes from Albidovulum sp., assembly GCA_049670445.1. Lineage (GTDB taxonomy): Bacteria > Pseudomonadota > Alphaproteobacteria > Rhodobacterales > Rhodobacteraceae > TMP-24. The sequence goes on from JBATTI010000196.1 coordinate 4,361, forward strand.
ACCCGCGTTCGGCGGCAATATGCGCAAGGTCTTTGACCGATGCCGTGCCTTCCTCCATCGTGCGTTCAAAATGCGGGATGCCGCCCACCACATCCACGCCCATATCCAGCGCCCGGATCACATTCGCCCGCCCCGTCGCACTGCGGTAAAGCCCGTCTTGCGGAAAGGCCACCAGTTGCAGATCAATATAGCCCGCCACCTTCCGCTTGACCTCCAGCATCGCCTCAACCCCGCGCAAATGGTCAGGGGTGGTGTCAACATGGGTGC
>JBATTI010000197.1:0-2874 GCA_049670445.1 Albidovulum sp.
TTCCAGCAACCCCTCTTGCGTCGCGATCTGATAGGCGCGCGAAACGGTGCCCGGCGTAATCGACAAGGCCCAGGCCAGTTCGCGCACAGGCGGCAGGCGCACGCCACTTTCCAACGCGCCAGAGCGAACACCCTCTCGCAAGGCGCGGGCAAGTGCTTGATATTTTGGCCCATCGAATTGCGCCAAGTCCGGTAGCCAAATGTCACCCATCACGGATCCTGATTGTTACCATCACAATGTTTAGCTGGTACATTGTGATTCCTTTTTGTATCGTTATTACACACTACAGACTACTTTGTACCAATACAATAGGTGACAATATGACCCAAGCAAGTAAATCTGCAAGCCGCAAATATCTTGGCATCGCCCGCAAGACGGTCACTTGGACAATTGTCACAGCCCTTAAGACATGGCGCCAGCGCATGCGCGACCGCCGCGCCTTGTCAAATCTTGATGCGCATATGCTGCGCGATATCGGCCTGGACCAAATGACCGTGGATCGGGAGATCAGACGTCAGTTCTGGCAAGAATAGGTTCCGCTTCCCCAAGTTTGGAACCTCTTCCTGGGCCGGGCTTAGCCCGGCCCTTTTTTTTCGGAAGGGAGCCAGATGACATCTTTCACAATGTATCAGATCGACGCATTCGCCGATCGGCCCTTTGCGGGAAATCCGGCAGCGGTGCTGATACTGGATCGCCCGATGAACACGGCGCTGATGGCGGCAATTGCGGCGGAAAACAATCTTGCCGAAACCGCCTTCGTGGAGCGTGACGGGGGTGACTACGCGATCCGCTGGTTTACACCCTCCGGCGAGGTGGCCTTTTGCGGCCATGCCACGCTGGCCGCTGCACATGTGCTGGCGCAGGCCTATGGCTGCGCGATGCCGGTTCGGTTTCAAACCCGAAAGGTCGGAAGCCTGGTGGTCGATCGTCACCCCGATGGCCGGTATGCGCTGGACCTGCCAAGACTGGACCCGACGCCCCTGCCCCCGCCACCACAGTTTGCGCAGATTTTCCCGCAAGGCTGGGTCGAGGCCTTTCAGAATTTTGAGAATTACTTTGTCTTGCTGCCCTCGGCCAAGGCTGTGGCCGAGTTCACGCCTGATCTGCGCAAGATTGCCGAGTTCGGCGATTTCGGCCTGGGCATCACGGCCGCCGGAGGCATGACCCATGATGGCGCGCCGGTCGATTTTGTATCGCGCTATTTTGCCCCCGGCGCCGGAATTGATGAAGACCCCGTCACCGGGTCAACCCATGCGACACTTGTGCCCTTTTGGGCAAAGCGCCTTGGGAAGTCAGATCTTTCCGCTTTTCAGGCGTCAAAACGTGGCGGTGCGATGGGCTGCCGATTGACAGATACCCGTGTGATCTTATCCGCCCGCGCCGTAACCTTCATGAAAGCCACGATCTATCCGCGATAATCCGACGGCCAACCGCCAAAGCAAAAGCAAAAGCAAAAGGCCGCCCGTAATGGGGCGGCCTTCTTTGATGGTTTGGACCAGATCAGCGCTTGGAGAACTGGAAGCTCTTGCGGGCCTTGGCCTTACCGTATTTCTTACGTTCCACAACACGGCTGTCGCGGGTCAGGAAGCCTGCAGCCTTCAGCGCGCCACGCAAGGACGGCTCATAAAGCTGCAAGGCTTTCGAGATGCCGTGCTTGACCGCACCGGCCTGACCAGAAAGGCCACCACCGGCAACCGTTGCCATCACGTCAAACTCACCGTCGACACCAGCAACGGTGAACGGCTGACGCAGGATCATCTGCAGCACGGGACGGGCGAAATAGGTCGCCATTTCCTTGCCGTTCACGACGACCTTGCCGGTACCCGGCTTGATCCAGACGCGGGCGACCGCATCCTTGCGCTTGCCGGTTGCATAGGCCCGCCCAAGCGCATCGCGCTGCGGGGTGCGTTCAATTGCTTCTGCGACCACGGCGGCGGGGGTACCCGTAACTGCGGATTTCAGATCGTCGAGGGATTTAATGTCTTCGGCCATCTCATGCGCTCCGGGTGTTCTTCGGGTTCATCGACTTGAGGTCGAGCACTTCGGGTGCCTGCGCCTCATGCGGATGATCGGCACCTGCATATACGCGCAGGTTTGTCATCTGCTGACGGCCCAGGCTATTGCGGGTGATCATACGCTCAACCGCTTTGGTCACGACACGCTCGGGATGGGCGCCGTCAAGCACCTGCGCCGCCGTGCGGAACTTGATGCCGCCGGGGTGGCCGGTGTGCCAGTAGTAGCGCTTGTCTTCACGCTTGTTGCCCGTCATCTGCACCTTGTCGGCGTTGATGATGATGACATTGTCGCCCATATCCATGTGCGGTGTGAAAGTGGCTTTGTGCTTGCCACGCAGAATTTTCGCGACGATCGTGGCGAGGCGGCCCAGAACAACGCCTTCAGCGTCGATCAGGATCCACTTCTTTTCGATCTCCGCCGGTGTTGCGGTATAGGTTTTCATGGCCGGCCCTTTGGGTTTTCGGGGTCTGACTGGCTGGCACATTGACCAACCGGATTAGGATGGTGGCTTTTCATGCATTTCATGCGCGCCGTCAAGGGCGCATGAATTTGTTTAATCCAGCAAATTCAACGAATTACAAAAACGGTATCAAAATACCCCAACTATTTTGCAGCATTCGGCGGAATCGAATATGTCATGCTGATCCGCGCCACCGGATCGTCGCTGCCCTCAGAGCGGACCATCACATCGCCAACCGCCAGCACCCGGCCCAGTTTCAAAAGCCGCACTTCGGCCAGAAGATCGCGGCCCGGCTGCGGTTTGCGCATGAAATCAACCGCCGCCGAGGTTGTGACGGCCAGCGCCACCGGCCCGATCCGCGCCAGCAGCGCGAAGTAGAAGGCAAAATCCGCAAGGCC
>JBATTI010000198.1:0-1503 GCA_049670445.1 Albidovulum sp.
GTCAATTCTGTTGACATATGCCGCGCAAAGCCCCATGTGCACCCCTGACCTGAAGCCCGCTGCCGCGTGAGCAGCCGTATCCGACCGAGGATGCAGAGGCCGGGTCAGTTCGGTTCCCATGTCACGCCAGGGGTCCAGCGGCCAGCGTTTGGCCGCGCCCCGCTGTTGCAACCGCTGCCCATTTTGGGCAGGCGGACCCGTTTTCTGGCGCCCAATGGGCTGCCATCACAAGGACTATACCTTGACCGATTTTACCACTTTGGGGATTTCCCTGCGCATCGTCCAAAACCTTGACAAACTGGGTCTGACGTCGCCGACGCCGATCCAGACCCAGGCCATCCCGCATGGGATGATGGGCCGCGATATCATGGGCCTTGCCCAGACCGGCACCGGCAAGACCGCCGCTTTCGGGCTGCCGATCGTGTCCAAACTGCTGGATCTTGGCTGCCGGCCAAGCCCCAAGACCTGCCGCGCGCTGATCCTTGCACCAACCCGCGAATTGGCAACCCAGATCACCGAGAACATCCAAAGCTTTGCCAAGGAAACCCCGGTGCGCACCTTCCGCGTTGTCGGCGGCGCGTCACTAAATGCGCAAGCCGAGCGTCTGTCGCGCGGCATTGATATTCTGGTGGCCACCCCGGGCCGTTTGATCGACCTTTTGAACCGCCGGGCGCTGACCTTGCATGAGGTCCGTTATCTGGTGCTGGATGAGGCTGACCAGATGCTTGATATCGGCTTTATCCACGCGCTGCGCCAGATCGCCAAGATGTTGCCCGCACATCGCCAGACCATGATGTTCTCGGCCACGATGCCGAAGTTGATGGACGAACTTTCGGAATCCTACCTCAAAGACCCGGTCAAGGTGCAGGTGTCGCCCCCCGGCAAGGTCGCGGACCGCATCGAACAGGGCGTGCATTTCGTCGGCCAGGGCGACAAGGCCAAGCTTTTGTCGCAATATCTAGCCAAACACCCGGACGAGCTGGCACTGGTCTTTGGCCGCACCAAACACGGGTCGGACAAGCTGTGCCGCCTGCTTGAAAGCTGGGGCTATACGGTCGGCGCGATCCATGGCAACAAAAGCCAGGGCCAGCGTGAACGCGCGCTGCAAAGCTTCCGCAACGGCACGACCAAGGTGTTGGTGGCCACAGATGTAGCCGCACGCGGCATCGACATCCCCGATGTGCGACACGTCTATAACTTCGATCTGCCGAATGTCTCGGAAAACTATGTCCACCGCATTGGGCGGACCGCCCGCGCAGGCCGCGCCGGCAGCGCCGTGGCCTTGTGCGCCCCGGATGAGATGGACGAATTGCGCGCCGTCGAAAAGACCATGAAAACCGCGATACCTGTTATCGGTGGTGTGGCCTGGGTTGGCCATACGCCGAAGCCTGCGCGCGGCAGGGGCCGTCCGGGGCAAAAGGCCGGCGGCAAGCCAGGTCAGAAATTCGGGCAAACGCCCGGTCAGCGCCAGGGTCAAAAACCTGCGGCCAACACCCAAGGCGG
>JBATTI010000199.1:0-3377 GCA_049670445.1 Albidovulum sp.
CCGCTATCGTCGTGCCGGGCAGTTGCCCGAGAACGATGAAAGTGAAGGCGCGCAACATCTGGATTGCAGCCAAAAGCATTGGGCGGTTGACGCGGTCAGTAAGCCAACCAAGGGTGATCAGGGGAACGATCATGAACTGACAGCCGTTGGCAACCGATGTCGCGATACCGATGGCATGGCCCGGCCTCGCCGGAAAGCTGCGGGTAGGGCCGTTGCCACGATATGGGGGCGGCAATGCCGGAACCCCCTGCGCAAAACCCTGCAAAGCCGATGACAAACATCATCTTGCTGTTCATCAACGTCACACGCGCGCAGCCGATGCCCAAAAAACCCATGCCAAGGCTAAGGGCAAGGTGCGACCCGCGCCGAACAAGCTCACGATTGACGAGACGGGGCAACAATGGCCATCAGACCAAGCGCCGCGCGCCCGTCCTCAGGCCCGCAGGCGCCAGCCGGTGCGGAAGATCACCCAAACCAGTGCTATTTCTACGGCCAGCATCAGCGCGAGGGCGACAAAAGAGGCGGCCACGGGGACATCGGCAAGCCCGAAGAATGACCAGCGAAAACCCGAAATCAGGTAAAGGACGGGGTTCAGCAAGGATATATCTTGCCACAAGGGCGGCAGCATCGCAGTTGAATAAAACGCCCCGCCCAGAAACACCAAAGGTGTGATCACGATCGTGGGGATGATCTGCACCTGCTGCCAGTCCTTTGACCAGATGCCGATCAGGAAGCCAAACAGCGAAAAGGCCACCGCCGTCAGGGCCAAGAACCCCAGCATCCAGAACGGATGTTGGATGCGGATCTCGACGAAGATCAGGGAGGTTGCCAGGATCACCGCCGCAATAATCAAGGATTTCACCGCCGCCGCCCCGACATAGCCGATCACCACTTCGGCAAAGGATACCGGCGCAGAGAGGACCTCATAGATCGTGCCGATGAATTTGGGCATGAAAATCCCGGTCGAGGCGTTGGCGATGGATTGTTGCAATACGGTCAGCATCATCAGACCCGGCACAATGAACGCGCCGTAGCTGACGCCTTCGACCGATGCGATCCGCCCGCCGATAGCCGCACCGAAAACCACGAAGTAAAGCACCGTCGACAAGACGGGTGCCGCAAGCGATTCCCACAAAGTGCGCCGGAAGCGCGCCATTTCATGGTCAAATATCGTGCGGATGGCGCGCAGGTTCATGCGGCCTCTCCCACCAGCCGCAAGAACACATCCTCAAGCGATGTCTGCGCGGTAGATAGATCGCGTACCGCAAGCCCGGCGGTAGCGACATCGGCCAAAAGCCGCGCGATACCGGTGCGTTCGGCGCGTGTGTCATAATCATAAATCAGGCTTTCGCCATCAGCGCCAAGTTCCACCCCATGCACGCTCAGCACCAAAGGTATGGTGGCCAGCGGTGCGGTAAGCGCAATGGTCAGACGCTTCTTGCCGAATTCGTGCATGAGCGCTGCCTTGTCCTTGACGAACATCAGCCGCCCCTTATCGATGATGCCGATCCGATCTGCCATTTCCTCGGCCTCGGCCAAATAATGGGTGGTCAAAATCACGGTGACACCGTCATGGGCCAGCCTGCGCACCAAGTCCCAGGTTTCGCGCCGCAAGGTCACATCGACCCCGGCGGTCGGCTCATCCAGGAACAGCACCTTGGGTTCGTGGGCCAGCGCCTTGGCGATCATCACCCGCCGCTTCATGCCGCCCGACAGCTCCATCAGTTTGGCATTTCGCTTGTCCCAAAGTGACAGGCTGCGCAACAATCGTTCCAGATGGGCGTCATCAGGGGCCTTGCCGAACAAGCCACGGCTGAAACGCAGGGTATTGAGCACGGTCTCGAACATCTCAAGGGCGATGTCTTGCGGCACAAGGCCGATAAGCGCACGTGCGGCGCGGTAGTCGAGGCGGATGTCATGGCCACCGACGGTGACGCTTCCGGCTGAGGGCATGACCAGCCCGCAGATGATCGAAATCAGCGTGGTTTTTCCAGCCCCATTTGGCCCCAGAAGCGCCAGAATCTCACCCGCGCACACATCCAGCGTCACGTCTGACAATGCGGGCGTGCCAGAGGCATAAGTCTTCGACAGACCATTGACCGCAATAACCGCTGCCATGGTTTGACCCCGTGCCTAACGGCGCCGGTCGCGGCGTGCTGACATAGGCTGGAAGGCGACGCCGACATGGGCTTCGCAATAGGGTTTGCCTTGCTGGCTGGGCAGGCCGCAGAACCAGAAATCATCGGTGGCGGGATCGCCGACAGGCCATTTGCAGGTCCGTTCGGTCAATTCCATCAGGCTGATCTTGCGGGCTTTCTTCTCTATCTCGCGAACCGAGGCAAGGGCCTCGGGGCTGATCTCACCGGCAGAGGGCTGCGGTGGCAGGGGCTGACCTGCCGGGATGATGGGTTTGCGGACATGCGGCACCATCACCTGCGTCTCGGGACGCGCGGTGGCGGCGGCAGGAGCGCCGGTGGCCGAAGGGCGCGGTTCGGGCCGGGGGGCTGCTGCGCGCGGGGTTTCACTGCGCGCCGCCTCATTCGGGGCGGGTGCGGCATCGGCGGCCTTGGCCTTGGGTTCTGCGGGGGTGCCGCCTGTAGCGCGGTTTGACAGGCCCAAACGGTGGACCTTGCCAATCACGGCATTGCGGGTGACCGAGCCAAGCTCTTTGGCGATCTGGCTGGCCGACTGGCCTTCGCCCCACATTTTCTTCAGCAATTCGACGCGTTCGTCGGTCCAGGACATGATGACCCTCGGGTTCATAGGCAAAAGCGGCAAGCACCCTTGTGGATGCGCCGGCTGGCCTTGGCGGCAGTTGATCCCATTTTAACCGGGAGACGGGGTGAGATACAAGCGGCGCTTGGCCGTGGCAAGGCCCCGGTGGCCAGAAATGACCGAAAACCGCTTCTTGGTGGTGCGAACTATTGTCAGAGGCGGCCTTGCGCGTATGGTGGCCCAAACCTTCCAGCCCAAGAGGACACCATGCCCGATCTGACATTCGCGCCCAATCCCGACCTGTTGACCGGCGCTGACCGCAAAGCGGGCTGGAACCAGCCCGAGAACCGCCGCTATGGGTTTCACAATCTGCATGAGATCGGGCGCTATGGGCAAAGTTTTCGTGCCAGCCATGTGCTTGAACTGGCAATGCGGGCCGATATCTCTATTGCGGCGCGCGAAGATGTGAGGCGGTTGACGGGCCTGCCGTGGTTTTCAGCCATGGTCGTAGCGCGCGGCGGTGAGATCTTATATGAAAAATATGCGCCCGACTTCGGCCCCGATCAGCCCCATTCGATCATGTCGATTTCCAAGACCACGATGAATTTGGTGATTGGCCAGCTTTGGGCCGAGGGCAAGTTAAGTCTGGATGAAAAGATCGG
>JBATTI010000200.1:0-4475 GCA_049670445.1 Albidovulum sp.
GATCAATGGCGAAATATTCGATGTAGAATTCGGCGTTATGCTTCAGGCTTTGGCCGTAAAGCGTGTGCAGGATCGCATGGCCCGTGCGGTCGGCCGCCGCACAGGTACGCTGCACCGGGGGGCCTTCACCGAATTCGGTGGTATGGCCGCCAAAGGGGCGCTGATAGATCTTGCCCTCTTCGGTGCGCGAAAAAGGCACGCCGTAATGCTCCAGCTCATAAACCGCCTTCGGCGCCTCACGGGCGAGGTATTCCATCGCGTCCGTGTCGCCAAGCCAGTCCGACCCCTTCACGGTGTCATACATATGCCACTGCCAATGGTCCGGGCCCATGTTCGAGAGGCTTGCGGCAATGCCGCCCTGGGCTGCCACGGTATGCGAACGGGTCGGAAAAACCTTGGTGACACAGGCGGTGCGCAGGCCCTGTTCTGCCATGCCAAGGGTGGCGCGCAGGCCAGCCCCCCCGGCCCCAACCACCACCACGTCATATTCATGGGTTTCATACGGATAAGCGGTCATGAGCGTTTCCTTAAAGAGCGAGGCGGATCAGGGCAAAAAGCCCGGTGGTGATAACCAGATAGGAAAGCGACACGGCGGTGATGATCAGCGCCTTGCGCAGGGTGCCATGGGCGTAATCCTCGATCATCATCGTGGCACCGGCGGCGAAATGGCGCATACCGACGAAAAGCGTAAGTGCCGCCGTGATCGCCACGAAAGGATGGGCGAAAAAGCTGCGAACCTCCAGGTAGCTACCACCAATGGCGCGGCCAAGGGCGATCACAAAAATCGGCACAAGAATGGCAAGGCCAACGGCCGAGATCTGCATGAACCAGTGATGTTCGGTCCCGGATCCCGCTGAGCCCTTGCCCATCGCGCGTTTACGGTCGGTCAGATAGCGCATGTCCCCTAGCCCCTGTTCAGATGACGAAGAATGTAAGAACGGTCAGCACAACCGACCCGATGATGACGCCCCAGCCCAGCTTTTCGGCGGTGGGGATGTCAAGGCCGCGCCCCGCGTCGAAATACAGATGCCGCAGCCCCGCAAGATAGTGATACCAGACCGCCCAAAGCGAAAGCGTCAGCACCAGCTTGCCGAACCAGGACCGCAGCACGCCATCGGCCACGGCGAAATATTCCGGGCTGGTCGCGGCGGCCAGCAGCCACCAGACCACCAAAAGCGTGCCGACGATAAGCCCGTTGCCGGTGATCCGCGTCAGGATCGAGGTCATCGAGGTCAGTTGCGGACGGTAAATCTGCAGATGTGGCGAGAGGGGGCGGATCACAGGTTTGGTTTCTGCCATGGTTTTTCCCTTTCCATTCGCGCACCGGTTGCCCGGATCGATTGACCGGCCCCCGGGAAACTGTCTTGACCTGAATACCCGATTTTTGCGGCAAGTCACGCCGCTATTGTCACAAATACGACCAAAATGCAGATGTTAGGGCTAAAGCCGTCGTTTGTGATCACAAAAAACTTTCATGTGATCACAATGGTGCCTGCGCCTTGGCCCGGGCGGTGAACACCTGCAGCGCTGTCCCCTGCCCGGCCCAAAAGTGCATATGGCACACCCCGAAAGGACGCCGCGCATCCGCAACCTTCGACGGGGCAGAGCCGCATCGCGTCAATGCAACCCATGCGGGATGCGCTTTCGTCACAGCGGCATCAACGCCCAGTAATCAAGGTCAAGCAATACCTCGGGGCGGTATTTGCCATCCGCGCCACGCAGCGCGCATTCCGGCGCGCCGTGTTTGACCGCGACAAGCCGCAGGCGGATCGCACCAACGCCGGGGGCGGGTGTTTCGGCGCGGTCCAGCACCTCGGACCAGGCGCGCACGGTATCGCCGGAAAAGCACGGGTTGGCATGGGCACCCGCATTGAGCGCCACGATCATCTGCGCATTGGCGAGGCCATTGAACGACAGCGCCCGCGCCAGGCTGATGACATGGCCGCCATAAATCAGGCGGCGGCCATCTTCGCGCTGGGTGGCATCGAAATGCACCTTGGCGGTGTTTTGCCAAAGCCGTGTGGCCAGCAGGTGATCGGCCTCTTCCACCGTCACCCCATCGACATGGTCGATCTTTTCGCCAATCGCATAATCGCCCCAGCGGTGCGGCTCACCCGCAAGGGTGAAATCATAGCGGGTGAAATCAAGCCCGTCAGGGATGATCAGGCTGGACGGGTCCACGACCGCCGCCAGATCAGGCACGGTGGTCTTTGGTGCGGGGGCGGCCAGATCGCGTTTGCGCACCATGACCCAGCGCACATAGTCCAAGACCGCCGCGCCATGCTGGTTAAGCCCTTGGGTGCGCACCCAGACCACGCCGGATTTGCCGTTGGAGTTTTCCTTCAGGCCGATGACGGTCGATTGCGACCGCAGGGTATCGCCCGGCCAGACCGGCGCCAGCCAGCGTCCTTCGGCATAGCCAAGATTGGCTATGGCGTTCAGGCTGATATCGGGGACGGTTTTGCCAAAGACCGCATGGAAGGCCGCCATATCCTCAAACGGGCTGGCGGCAAGGCCCGAGGCGCGGGCGAATTCATCCGAGGAATAAAGCGCATGCCGTGCCGGATAAAGCGTGTGGTAAAGCGCGCGTTCACCGCCCGAAAGCGTGCGCGGCACCGCATGGGCAATGACCTCGCCCAAACGGTAATCTTCGAAAAATCGGCCCGGATTGGTCTTCATTCTGCGCCCAACTTGGTTTCGGATGTATAACTGCCCGGCTTTTCCTTGGTCACCGCCTGCCCGCAACGCATCACACCTTTGGACGCGTCATAGGCATAGGTCGGGCCGCCATGCAGCGCCCAGCCCTGGTTCAGCGCCGCCGTGACCTTGTGGCAAAAGGCGGCTGTGTCGTCTTCGGACAAGAAGCGATAAAGTTTCATATGCTTACCCCAGGGGCCAGTGGCCCAGCCAGTTGTGAATGAAGACGATCACGCCAAAGACAGCAAGCATGATCCCGCCATAGATCAGATCGTTGCGCACAGGCCCCGGCGCAGGCGGCACCCAGGCCGGTTCCTGACGGTTGATCAGGATCAGGGTGACCACCGCCCAGGCCATCAGGCCGCCAAACAGCACCATCGAGGCCAGATCGCCGTTGACCAAAAGATGCGCGAAGGCCCAGATCTTGACCGCGGTCAGCATCGGATGGCGGATCTTTGTGCGCAAGACCCCGCGCGAATAGCCAAGATCAACCAAAAACACCGCAACCAGCATCAGCAGATTGTTGATATGGGTCAAAAACCCCGGGGGCGACCAGATCTCAACAAAATCGGCGGACCGAAAGCCCTTCACCATCAGCACGATGGCCAAAAGGGCGGCGAGGCTGACCGCGATCTTGCCGGGCATATTGCCCAAAGCGGCGCGCGCGCCGGGCATCAGGCGTTTGAAAAGATGGGCTGCCACCCAAAGAGCAAGGCCAAGGATCATCAAGGTCATGGGAACTCCTCTTGCGCTGGATGCCGCAAAGTGCCGTCAAGCGGACATTTCCGCAATAGCCTCGGCGGCCGCGATGATCCGCTGGGCGGCCACGACATGCAGTTTCTCGACGATCTTGCCATCGACGACGGCCACGCCCTTGCCGGCCTTTTCAGCGTCGTGGTAGGCGGCGATATGGCGGCGGGCAAGGTCAAGTTCATCCGCCGAAGGGGCGAAAACTTCGTTGGTCACGGCGATCTGGGCGGGGTGGATCAGGGTCTTGCCGTCAAAGCCCATGTCGCGGCCCTGATTGCATTCGGCGCGCAACCCATCATCATCCTTATAGGCGTTATAGACGCCATCAATCACGATGCGCCCATAGGCTTTGCCCGCCAGCAGGCACAAGGAAATCGCGGTCAACAGCGGTTCGCGGTCGGGGCGGAAGCGCGCGCCGATATCCTTGGCCAGATCATTGGTGCCAACCACCAGCCCGGCCACACGCGGATGCGCCGCAATGCCCGGTGCGTTCCATGCCACAAGGGCGGTTTCCATCATCGCCCAAAGCGGGACCTTGGGCACAAGTGTTGCCACCGCCTCGACATGTTCGGCGCGCGATACTTTGGGGATCAAAAGCGCATCACAAGGCACATCGGCGAAAGCCAGACAATCATCGCGCCCCCAAGCCGTATCAAGGGCGTTGACCCGCACAATCCGCGCCCGGCCGCCGAAGTCTGTCGTGCGCAGCGTCTGGGCCACAAGCGCGCGGGCGCGGGCCTTTTCGTCGGGCGCCACCGCATCTTCCAGATCGAAGATGATCGCATCTGCCGCCAGACCAAGCACTTTTTCCATCGCGCGCGCATTGGCACCCGGAATATACAGGACAGAACGGTAGGGCCGTGGGCGGTCCGTCGCGGCTTGGGTCATGATGCACCTCGTAATTTTGCAACGTTACAGACCATAGGACCGGCACTTTCGGCAAGCCAAAAATGCCGCAGTGCAGAAATGAGCGCCGGAAGGCCCGCGCCGCGCGTTAACTATATTTTCCCAATAAAGGCGCAAGATTC
>JBATTI010000201.1:0-4492 GCA_049670445.1 Albidovulum sp.
GGCATGAGCGAGGCGGATTTTTGCGACCATCTGGTGGCCGAGTTCGAGGCGCTGATTGCGCGCGTGGGCGCGGGCCGGATCGGCGGGTTTATTGCAGAGCCGATACAGGCCTCGGGCGGGATCATCATTCCCCCGAAGGGGTATTTGCGGCGGATGTGGGAGGTTTGCCAGCGCCACGAGATCTTGTTTATCGCCGATGAGGTGGTGACGGGCTTTGGCCGTCTGGGCCATTGGTTCGCAAGTCTGGATGCCTTTGGCGTGCAGCCCGACGTGATCTGTTGCGCCAAGGGGCTGACCTCGGGCTATCAGCCTTTGGGGGCGATGATCCTGTCGGATCATGTGTGGGATGTGATGGCCGAGGTCGGCGAACGGTGGTTCACGGCGGGGTTCACCTATTCGGGGCATCCGGTGGCCTGTGCGGCGGGGCTGAAGAACATCGAGATCATGGAGCGCGAAGATCTGTTGGGGCATGTGGGCAGGATCGGCCCCTATTTTCAGGCGCGGATGGCCGAATTGGGCAAGCTGCCGCTGATTGGCGATGTGCGCGGGCAAGGCTTGATGCTGTGCGTGGAAAGTGTGGCCGACAAGGCGAGCAAGGCGGTGCTGCCGGACGAGCTGAATGAAAGCAAGCGCATCTCGGATATTGCCGAAGAAATGGGGCTGATGGTGCGGCCGATGGGGCATCTGAACGTGATGTCGCCGCCCTTGGTGATCACCGAGGCCGAGGTGGATTTTGTGGCCGAAACGCTGGAGAAGGCAATTACGCGGGTGACCGATGATCTGGTACGCGAGGGCGTGCGCCTGGGCTAGCCACCCGGTTGGTGCCCCCTCGGGTTGCCCCCCGGCTGGGGCGCTGGGCTTGACCTTTGACCTTGGGGTAGGGTTATCTGGGCGGACCGGATCGGGCGGCGTCTCCGGAATATGCGAAACGACGCCCGTGGGTGCTTTTCCGGGATAGATATCATGGCACTTGAAGATGCGAAGAATGAAGTTGATGCGGCTTTCACGCGCAAGACCCAGCGGGGCTATGCGTTTGAGAATGCCTTTGGTGGGGCTACGAGTTTCTTGCGACGCCGCTACACCAAGGAGCTTGCCGGGGTTGACCTGGCGATCACCGGGGTGCCGTTTGACCAAGCCGTGACGCACCGCACCGGGACAAGGTTCGGGCCGCGCGCGATCCGTGAGGCAAGTGCCTTGCAACCCTATGATCCGCCCTACGGCTGGCCAACCAATCCGCTGGAAGAAATGAACATCGTCGATTACGGCGACTGCGCCTTTGATTATGCCAAGGTTGCGGATTTTCCCGATGTGCTGACGACGCATATGCGCGGGATTTTGGCGGCGGGGGCAGGGGCGATCACGCTGGGTGGCGATCACTATATCACCTTGCCGATCTTGCGGGCCTATGCCGAGAAATACGGGGCGCTGGGGGTCATCCAGTTTGATGCGCATTCCGATCTGTGGCCCGATGACGACATGACCCGGATCGATCACGGCACCATGATGTACAAGGCGGTCAAGACCGGGCTTGTCGACCCGAAACGCTCGGTCCAGATCGGGATACGGACGACGACCGAGGAGTATCTGGGAATGCATGTCATCGATGCGCGGGAGGTGCATGAAAAGGGCTGTGCGGCCGCGGTGGCCAAGGCCAAGGATATTGTTGGCGATCAGCCCTGCTATTTGACCTTCGATATTGACGCGCTGGACCCTTCGGCCGCACCGGGGACGGGAACCCCGGTTTGGGGCGGTTTGCACAGCTGGCAGGCAGCGGCCTGTTTGCGCGATCTGGCCGGGATCAATATGGTTGGCGGCGATATTGTCGAGGTCTCACCCGCCTATGACACCAGCGGGGCCACCGCGATTGCAGCTGCGCATGTCGCTTATGAGTTGATCTGCCTGTATCACTGGGCGCGCCACAAGGCGTGAGGCCGGGTTTCTGCCGCAACCCGGTCGGCTGCAAGCCTGTCATAGCTTAGGCGCAGCGGGGCTGAACCTTGAACATGGAGACCCCGGACCGATGTCCGGGGTCAAGCCTTTTGTCTTGGCCATGCGGGCTTTGCCCGCAGACCGCGGGTTGGCCCTCTTGACCGCGACGTGGGCACAGGCCATGACGCATGCATGGTGCCATTGGAAAAACTTGATCAGATCACCCGCCGCTTTGATTTTCTCGAAGCGAAGCTTTCGGCTGGCGCGGCACCGGCGGAGATTGCCGATCTTTCGCGCGAATATTCCGACCTGAAGCCCGTGGTGGGGGAGATTGCGGCCTACCGCATGGCTTTGGCAGATCTTGAGGAAGCCGAGGCGATGCTGGATGACGCCGAGATGCGGGCCCTGGCGGAAGATGAGATACCGAGGCTGAAGGCGCGGATACCCGAGATGGAAGCGCGGCTGCGGATTGCGCTTTTGCCGAAAGATGCGGCGGATCAAAAGCCCGCAATTTTGGAAATCCGTCCGGGGACCGGCGGCGATGAGGCCGCCCTTTTTGCGGCGGATTTGTTGCGGATGTATCAACGCTATTGCGAAGCGCAGGGCTGGCGGTTTGAGATATTGGAGCAGCAAGACAGCGATCTTGGCGGCATCAGGGATGTGTCGGTGCATATTGCCGGTGACGGGGTTTTTGCCAAGCTGAAGTTCGAATCCGGGGTGCACCGGGTGCAGCGCGTGCCCGAGACCGAGGCGCAGGGCCGGGTGCATACATCGGCGGCGACCGTGGCGGTCTTGCCCGAGGCCGAAGAGGTGGATCTTGATATTCCCGCCAGCGACATCAGGATCGATACGATGCGCGCCAGCGGTGCGGGCGGGCAGCATGTGAACACCACCGACAGCGCGGTGCGCGTCACCCATTTGCCGACCGGGATCATTGTGACAAGTGCGCAAAAATCCCAGCACCGCAACCGCGAGATTGCGATGCAGGTTTTGCGGGCGCGGCTTTTCGATCTGGAACGCGCGCGGGTGGATGATGCGCGCGCCGCTGACCGCAAATCGCAAGTGGGATCAGGGGATCGGTCGGAGCGCATCCGCACCTACAACTTCCCGCAAGGGCGGATGACGGATCACCGCATCAACCTTACGCTCTACCGCCTTGATGCGATCATGCAAGGCGATCTGAGCGAGGTGGTGGAGGCGCTGGTCGCACATGATCAGGCGGCCAAGCTTTCGCAGATGGACGCGTGAGGTGACTGCGGCGGAGGCGTTGCGCGGCGCCATTGTCGTCTTGCGCGGGGCGGGGGTGGATGACCCGGTGCGCGATGCGCGAAAGCTGTTGGCGCATGCGGTGGGAATTGCGCCAGACCGGCTGACGCTGCATCTGCCAGAGCCTTTGGCGGCGGATCAGCGCCTTGCCTATGAGCGCATGATTGCCGCACGCGCGGCGCGCCAGCCGGTCAGCCAGATCACCGGATCGCGGGGGTTTTACGGGCGCGCATTCGTGGTGAGCGGCGATACCCTTGACCCGCGCCCCGAAACCGAAACCCTGATAGAGGTTGCGCTGCAACAGCCCTTTGCGCGGGTTCTGGATCTTGGCACCGGCACGGGCTGTATTTTGCTGACGCTTCTGGCGGAGCGGGCAGCAGCTGTGGGGTTGGGCACCGATTTGTCGGCGGGGGCGCTTGACGTGGCGCGGCGCAATGCGGGCCTGCTTGGGCTGGCGGGGCGGGCGGAGTTTGTGCAGGCCAACTGGTTTGGGGGGATTGTGGGCGGGTTTGATCTGATCGTCTCGAACCCGCCCTATATTACCGAAGCCGAAATGGCGGAACTGGCCCCCGAAGTGCGCGATTGGGAGCCGCATCTGGCGCTGACGCCGGGCGGCGATGGGCTTGGGGCTTATCGCGCGATTGCTGGCGGGGCTGCGGCGCATCTGGCGGATGGCGGCCGGGTTGTGGTTGAGATTGGCGCCGGGCAAGGGGCGGATGTGGTCGCGATTTTTGCACAGGCGGGGTTTGGGGATACGGGCATTGCCCAGGATCTTGACGGGCGCGACCGGGTTGTCACCGCAGCAAAATGACGAAATTTCCGCCGCTTTGGTAAGAATCTTGCCCAATAATAGATAATTTAACCGCAATTTCCGGGGTTTTTCGACGAATCCTCTTGCCAGGTCGCGCACATCATGCGACACGAGTTCTCGTTACGGGATGAAGCATTCGGCTGCCCGTTTCATTAGCCCAATCGCGCCGATCCTTCGTTTCTGCCAGTTTTGACCATGGCAGTTTATGCGGGGACGGACTGGGCCATCAACAGCCTCAGGCTCGGAAACACACGATACACATGAGATCATCGAAATCCCGTTCGCGTTCGAAATCGAACCGTCAGCGCTCGCTTGGCAATATCATTAACCGCGTCTTTGACAGCTCGGGCCCCGAGGGCAAGGTGCGTGGCACGCCGCAGCAGATCATCGACAAATATCTGATGCTGGCGCGTGATGCGCAACTGTCCAACGACCGGGTGTCAGAGCAGGCGTTCTTGCAGCATGCGGAACATTACACCCGCATGT